>NZ_JBFAIP010000045.1:0-53776 GCF_040654775.1 Streptomyces sp. NPDC050636 | reverse complement strand
CGGGACACTGGGCCGATCGCCGCGGTGGTGGTCGACTGCGCGGATCCGCGGGCCATGGCCCGGTTCTGGGGCGAGGCGATGGACTGGACCCTGCATGAGGTGACCGACGAACATGCGGTGCTGCGCTCCGCCAAGGGTGTCGGCCCGTATCTCGAGTTCCTCCGCACGTCCGACGTGAAGGCCGTGCCAGACCGCGTCCATCTTGACCTGCTGCCGTACCCCGGTGACGACAAAGCGGCGGAGGTGGCCCGGCTGCGGGCCCTCGGCGCCACCGACCTCGACCTCGGCCAGGGCGACGTCCCATGGACGTGCCTGACCGACGCAGAGGGCCACGAGTTCTGCGTCCTCGCCCCGTCCTGACGCGGAGCCTTAACGACACCCCGACACGTGAGCTTTGTGTGCTCATGGCTGGTGAACTGCGCACCGAGGAACCTCGCGTCACTGGACAACTCCGCCCCGCCGAACATGGCTTGGTTGAACTCGGCGGTGTGGCACCTGGCATGGCCAGAGAACTCTGTCCCGAGAAACCAGGCGAATCCGGAGAACTCTGCGGGGACGCATTGCTGCACCCGCCTGCTAGATCTAGATGGGGAAGCAGAGGTCCAGCCATATTCACGTGCGAGCGGCGGCTGATCTTCTCGGCCGGCCGCCGACCGTGAAGGTCAGCCGCCGCGCTTCAGGCGTACGACGACGGGGGCGCCGAAGGGATCGCCGGACTGGTTTACCTGGACGTGTCCGGCCCCCAGCCACTCGTCGGTGCCGGGCACCCGGTGGATCTCCTCCAGCCACAACTGCTGGTTCGACCCCTTGCGGGCACCGGTTGACAGCGGCAGGCGGTGGCGCTTGATCTTGACACACCGGCCGTCGTCGGTCAGGTACCAGTTGCCGTTGAGGAACAGGCCCTCGTCGTCCTGCCCCACCGGCGTCCGCTGAGCGCACTCGCCGGGCGCGGGCTTCTGCTCGTCCCACTTCGAGCCGTCCCAGCGCAGCCGGATGTGCTCGTCCGCGGGTTCGTCCTCGACCTCGCCGTGATTGAAGGTGTTGTTGCCGTACGCGCGCACCTCACCGCTGTCGAGCGCGAAGACCTGGTCGAGGCCGGCGCTCGGCTCCGGCGGGATCGGCTCCTCGAAGCGGGCCTGTGGAGTCTCCACCGACTTCCAAGACGTGCCGTCCCAGTGCATCGAGGCGGGCTGGCTGTACCGCTCGCCGCTCAGCTCGGTGCCCGGCCCGGTCGAGCGACTGCCGACCGCCCAGACGTCGTCCGGTCCCACGACGGCGAGATCGGAGGCGCCGTACGGTAGCCGGGTCGCGGTCCAGTGGGTGCCGTCCCAGTGCTGGGCGGTCTGCTCGCCGTCGAGGGCCCAGATGTCGTCCGGGCCCGCGGCCTCGAAGTCCGCGGCCCTGAAGTCCCCGACTTTGCCTGGCGGGGGATTCGGCACCGCGGACCAGCGGGTGCCGTCCCACCGTGCCCAGGGGTTCACGCCGGTGACCTCTTTGTAGGGCCGCGGCCGCAGCCACAGCGTTTCCTCGCCGACCTCTTCGAGCAGTGGCGGATAGTCGGTGGTGCCGAGAGCTTCGGGAAGGGGCTCGCGTTTCCACTGCCTACCGTCGTAGTGCAGCAGGTGGGTGTTGGACCCGCCGTCGGTCTCGGTCCCGACCGCCCAGATGTCGTCCTCGGCCAGGACGGCGACATCGGTGAGCGTTCCCCTGAAGTCCGCGATGTGCTCGAACTCCCAAGTGAGGGAGCCCGTGGACCGGGAGCCGGTCGGATCCGAGTCCGTGCCGCACCCCGCAGCCGTGAGCAGCAGGGCGACCACGCAGAGAAGGGCCGGAATGGCGGCAAGGCGGCGGGGGAGTGGATACATGCGGCAACAGCTTGCGCGGTGCGACTTACAGGCCGGTAACGGCCCGGTCTGGATCGCGACTCAATCGATAGGAGCGCTTCAGTTGGTACCGGATCTCTGCTGTGCCCGTTCCCGCGGCCCGCACTGCGCTAGCCTCGGGTCCCGTGATCGTATGGCTCAACGGTACCCACGGCGCAGGCAAGACGACGACCAGTGCACTCGTGCAGCAGCTGATCCCGGATTCACGGGTGTTCGACGCCGAGAAGGTCGGCGAGACACTCATGGACATCACGCCGGGGCTGCCCGGGACGGACAACTTCCAGCACTGGCCGCCATGGCGGCCGCTCGTGGTCGAGACCGCCCGCCGCGTACTCGACTACACCGGCGGCACTCTGGTGATGCCCATGACTGTCCTGGTCGAGCAGTACTGGCGCGAGATCAGCACGGGCCTCGCCCAACATGCCATTCCGGTACGGCACTTCGTCCTCCACGCCGACCAGGGCACCCTCCGTGAGCGCATCGCGGGCGACACTGTTCTTGGCCCCAACTCCCCGTTCCGTCTCAAATACCTTGAGCCCTACGCCGAGGCGGCCCGCACGTGGCTACACGGTGAGGCCGAGGTCGTCGACACCACGCACCTCACGCCCGCCCAGGCCGCCCTGCAGATCGCAGAGGCCGTCAAGAGTTGAGGTCCGCCCGCCACGCGAGAACAGGCGCAGGTGGCAAACAATGAACGACCTTCCGGTGTCGAGTAGTGCGAACAGGCTCAACCAGGGCCCAGCTCAGCCCAGCACCGCGGTGTCATCTACACCGAAAAGTCGCAGCCAGATGGGGTGAGCGCTGCCGACCTGGTCATTCGGGGGCGAGCCCCCCTCGGTGGACGGTGATAGGTCCGGGACCCCTCCCGCCCCCCCCCGCGGGCCGCGTACGCGGCACCCCAGGAGAGGTCCGTCACCGTGTGTCGCGTAGCTGAAGAAGGTACGCCGCAGTCAGTGAAACGGCACGGTCCCCGTCGTGCGACAGCTCCACGAGGGCACGTGACGCCGTCCTCCCCGGGATGCCCGCCAGCGCCTGGGTCAGCCGTCCGCGTGCGGGCGCCTCAGTGGTGTCGTGGGCGAGGCGGTCGACGAGCCCGGTCGCGATCTGATCCGCCGTCGCGGTGTCGCTCGCCAGCACGCTCAGCGCATCGGCCGCATCGGTGTCGTTCCTTCCCCCCACGATCATGTCGATGAGCGTCGGGACCGCATCGGCCACACCACGTGTCCCGAGCGCCAGAGCCGCATACCCGCGGACCACGACGTCGGGGTTCGCGAGGGCATCCCGCAGCTGCGCGGTGGCCTCATCACCGGGCATCTCGGCGAGGGACTGAACGGCACGTTCCCGCACCGTGGCCACCGGTGAGCCGAGGCCCTCCGCCAGCAGCGCCGAGCCGCCGTCGCCCGATCGCGCCAGCGCCCATCGAAGGGCTCCGGCGACGTTCGGCTCCGTCTCGCTCAGTGCCGCCTCGACCAGGGCCTCCACCGGCACCGGAACCTCGTCGACCGAGGAAAGGGCCGCGCGCTGGCGTGCCTCGGCGCTCTTCGACCCCAGTGCCTGGAGGAGCGCAACGACCTGGAGGACGTCCTCCCAGCCGGCGGGGTCCGCGGCATCGATCCGGCGCAGCCGCGTGAGCAACTCGGTCTCGGCCGCGATGCGTTCACGTGTCTGACGCATGAGGTCGCCCACGAGCGCCGAGGGCGTGAAGCCGGGATCGTCGAGCGCGCGCCCGATCTCACGCAGCGACAGCCCGAGCGACCGCAGGCTCTCGATATGGAAGATCCGCCGGACGTCCTCTCTGGAGTACTCCCGATAGCCGGAGCCCGTACGACCCGAAGGCCTCACCAGGCCGAGCGACTCGTAATGCCTGAGCATGCGGGCACTGACCCCGGACCGCCGCGCCACCTCACCGATCAACACGTCTTATCGTCCCTCCTGGCCGGACCCGCCGAGGGCCACGACGCGCTTCGCTTCCTCGATCGCGAACTCGAATCCGGCGTCCGGCTCACGCAGCAGCCGTTGTGTGGCGAGCGCGTGCGCGCGGATGCGCGGGTCAGGGGCCGTCGTCGCAGCACGCAGAGCCGGCACAATCACTTCACCCAGCGCGACCAGCGCCCGGCTGAGACTCCGCTGCGTCTCCCGCTCACCGCGCCCGAGCTGCGTCGCCAACACCGTGGCCAACGCGGACTCCTCGCCTTCCGGCACGAGCACGACCGCGGCCCGCCAGGCGCTCCGCGCCACCTCGTCGTCGGCGTCGGACAGCAGCGCCCGTGTGATCGCCGGCCACGCCTGCCGGTCCCCGATCTTGGACAGTGTGTGCAGCGCCTGACTCCGTGCCTGCGCACGCTCCGAGCGGACTTCGCGGAGCAGCTCGGGAAGCGTCGTGGAAGCAGGGTGGCGGGTGAGCGCCCAGGTCAGCATGTCGCGGACGAAAAACTCGGGCTCGACCGCGCATCGCTCGATGAGCTTGTCGACGAAGCGCGGGTCAGGCGTCGTGCCGACCGCCAGAGCAGCCCGCAGTCGCACGGACGAACGGCCGTCCTCCAGCCCCTGGAGCGCTCGTATCGCATACCTGTCCTGTCTCGTGATCGTCATCGAGACCACCTCCTTGGCGAGCAGTGAAGGCCCTGTCACTGTGTCAAGGTCAAACTGTGTCAAGGCCAAACAGGGCTCGCTGCGCGATCACCAGTCACCTGCTGCGTCCCGAGCGTGCCCTTTGAGCACTGTGGATCGTGAAGTTGCCAGGTGCCCTGCGCCGCGCGCTGCGGTCGGCCAGAGCTCCTGGCCGACCGTGAGCAGCCGCCGTGTCACGGGTTGAGCACGACCTTGCCGGTGACGGTGCCGGATTCCGCGAGCCGCATGGCGTCCGCGGCCTGGGCGAGTGGGAGTTGGGCGGCGATGTGGGCGGCGACATCGCCGCGCCGGAGGGCGGCGAAGACCTGGGTGAGGTCGGTGCGCAGCCGGTCGCGGAAGGCGGACTTGTTGAAGGCGCGGCCGGCCCAGACGTTGAAGAAGTAGGCGCGGCGGCCGTTGGGCAGGCTGTTCCACAGCCACACGCGGCCGAGGATCTTCAGAACGGGCCACTGCTTGGAGCCCGTGTCGTCGCGGGTGGAGGCGCTGCCGTACGAGACCAGCGTGCCGCCAGGGGCCAACAGATGCCATGAGTCGGTGATGCTGCGTCCGCCGATGTGGTCGAAGACCGCGTCCACGCCGCCGGGGGCGAGTTCCCGGACGCGGGTGGGCACGTCCTCGGTCCGGTAGTCGACGGGAGTCACGCCCAGGGCGCGCAGGGCGTCCTGGTGACGCGCGGAGGCCGTGCCGATCACCTTGACGCCCGCCGCGTGGGCGAGTTGGACCAGCACCGAGCCGACCCCGCCGTTGGCGCCGTGGACCAGGATTGTCTGCCCCGCGCGGATGCGGGCCTTGCGGTGCAGCATCTGCCAGGCGGTGATGCCGTTGACGACGACGGTCTCCGCCTCGGCGGCATCGACACCCTCGGGGACCTCGACCACGTCCGCTGCGTCCACGACCACGTGGCTGGCCCAGCCGCCGACCTTGAGCAGGGCCGCCACCCGCACGCCGACCAGGCCGGGGTCGACGCCCTCGCCGGCTGCCTGCACCGTGCCGACCAGGTCGTAGCCGGGGACGAAGGGGAATGGCGGCTGGTCGTAGTAGCGGCCGCGGCGCATCTGCTGCTCGGCGAAGGAGACGCCGGTCGCCTCCATCCGGATCACGACCTGACCGGGGCCCGCGACCGGGACGGCTCCGTGCCGAAGCTCCAGGCCCTCCGGCTCGACCTTGCCCGGCAGGACGACCTCGACGAGTCCTTCGGCGTTCATGGCGACCTCCACTGGTCCGCATCATTTCGTTAGAAGCTTTCTCGTTCGTTATAAGTTGTAACTCTCCCGGAGGGGGCCGTCAAGACTTCCGTGATAGCTTCTAACTAAATCTTGAATGCATGGCACCCACGGGTGGGGGAGGGCGGCACACCATGGCCAAGAGCGGCACAACGACCCCGCGCGAGCGCTATCGGCAGCAGGTACGCGCAGAGGTCAAGGAGCGGGCCTGGGAGCAGATCGCGACCGCGGGCGCGTCCGCACTCTCCCTCAACGCGATCGCCAAGCAGATGGGCATGAGCGGACCCGCGCTCTACCGCTACTTTGCCAGCCGAGACGAGTTGATCACCGAACTGATCCGGGACGCGTACAGCAGCCTGGCCGGCGCTTTCCGGGACACCGCCAAGTCCAGCAAGTCCGGCGCCGACCTCACGGCGCTCGCGCACGCCCTGCGCGCCTGGGCCCTCGAACACCCCCAGCGGTACTTCCTCGTCTACGGCACCCCGGTACCCGGCTACCACGCCCCGGATGACGTCACCGCGCTCGCGTCGGACATCATGACGACCCTCCTCGACGCCTGCGCCGCGCTGCCCGGCACCGGGTCCTCCGTGCCTCCCCTCGACGAGCACCTCGAAGGCCACCGGGAGTGGGCGGGCGACCATGACGCGTCGCCCGCCGCGCTGCACCGGGCGCTGTCGTTCTGGACCCGGTTGCACGGCGTGCTGTCCTTGGAACTCGCCGGCCACTTCACTGGGATGGGCTTCGATCCCGCCCTGCTCTTCGCGGCCGAACTGGACGGCCTCACCGCCAACTAATGTGCCCCGACTGGCGGTTGCCGGACGGGGGCGCCTGTGTGCTTACGCGGACGGACGATGGCGTTGGTGAGGTTGTTGGCGCCGCTGCCCTCGGCGTCCCGGTAGGAGCCGTTCTCGGCGCGCAGCCGCACCTTCTTGTTGTTGGCCTCCCAGCTGTCGGCCGGGACCCTCAGCGAGGTGGTCCGCCACAACTGCAGGTCGCTGTCGACGTACTTCAGGTGTGCGCCCACGGACTCGGCCTGCGCACGGCGGGACGTGTGGACGGTCCCGCCCCGCACACCACGTGGGCTCGAAAACGTTGCCGTGTGGAGGAGTTGAGGGAGAGACCATGGATGCCACCGCTCCGTGCACCGGACCGCGGGGCGCGGGCGGTTGGTACGTCCCGTGGTACGCCGAACGCGCGCCCCCGCCGTCTGGGGTGCCACATCGCGCACCGAGAAGACAGGCGGCATCACTGCGCAGCCGACAACTCCGTCCGCTCCGCTTCGACTCGCAACTTACTCGCCCGCTCGGCCGGGTCGTAGTGTGGCCCGACACCCTCGATCAACAGCAAATCGCCCTCGATGTGGTCGGTACGAAGCCGCAGGATCTCCTGGTAAGCGGGAGAGTCGTACCAGGCGCGAGCCTCGCCCAGGCTGGGGAACTCGATCAACACCATGCTGCCAGGCCATGCCCCCTCCACCACCTCGCTCGGCGGACCGTGGATGACGAAGCGGCCGGCGAAGGGGTCTAGTGTGGCCTGGATGCGCTCCAGATACTCGATGATGTCTGCGTGATGGCGGCGGCTGCGAAGATGGGCAAAGCCGTAAGCGGACACGGTCGGGTTCCCTTCGTTCGGGGGTGGGCGATGCACCGAACGTAGCCGGGGGCGGCTCAGGGATGCGATTACCTCGCACGTAATGTCCGCCCTCTTCTAAGGGTTCTTCTCTCGGCACCGGCACCGGCACCGGCACCGGCACCGGCCTCGGCGTCGTAGATCAGCGTGCGACCACGCGCTGAGCAAGCAAGGCGAGCAGGTCTGAGATGACCCGAGCAGGGGGTGGCTGAATTCAAGGTTCAGGCAAGATTCTTGTCGAGCATGACGGAGCGTCATGAGGATCACGCGAGGAGAATCCGCTTGCGCAGCAGCGGGAGTCCGGCTCGGTTGAACATCTGCCGCTGATCCTGCGCGGGCTGGGTATCTCGGCGGGCGCCGGAGGTGCGGTTCCGGCTCGGACCGTGCGGAGATTGCGGGTGAGGGTGGAGTATCCGCCGCGATATCCCTGCTCACGGAGGCGCTGGAACAGCTCGGTGCCGTTGGTGCGACCGGCAGCGAACTCGGCCTGAAGGAAGGGCTTGAAGCGGTTGCGGGGGACACCGCGGCGGTCGCGGGCGGAGGCGAGCAGGGTGTCCAGGTCGATGTCGCGGTAGTAGCGACGCACGGTCTTGCGGTCCAGGCCCAGACGGCGGGCGAACTCGCTGATCGGGTACCCGCCGGCGACCATGCGGTTGATCTTCACGTGCCGTTTCAGGACTCGCTGGACGATCAGCGTCGGCGGCAGAGCATCAAGTACCGGCAGCTGCACGGGACGGTCCTGCCCGCGTTCGCATGCTTCTTCAGGCAGCCGCGGTGCTGGTGGCAGACCTGTTCAACGGCCGGCGACAGGCTCTGGAGCAGGTGCCAGCGATCAGCAATTTGCGCCCCCTTCGGGCAGGCCGTGACCGCGGCACGGCTGTAACTACTGTCGCGGTCACGGCAGATGACCTCGGCACCGGGGTGCTCGGTCAGCCACGCGATGAGGGTGTCGGAGACCGATCGGCCAGGAAATCGATCACCGTCGAGGCGTCGAGGCGTCGACGCCTCGACCAGGATGGTGCTGTAGGTCTTGCCCATGCGGAAAGCGAAGTCGTCCACGCCCAGCACCCGTGGACCGCCGCCGCCGAGCTGATGGCGGGCGCGTCGGCAGGGCCATCAGCATGCTGATCAGCGTCACCCGGCTGACGGGTTCTCCGCCCAGTTCCAGGAACGGATGACGCATGTCTACCCGGCGCTGCAGGCGGTGCCGTCCTCGTCTGGACCGGGGGTGTCGTGTCCCAGGCCCCGACGGATCGCGATCTCCACGGGTGAGTACGCGCCGTCGGCCCGCTCCAGTTCGTAAGGTGCGGCCGGCATCAGCGGCGGCTGGGCCATGAAGCGCGGCCGCACCCCATGATGCGGTTGCGCCGCGTGCACCAGGAACGGATGGCACAGGAAGACGTCGCCCGGGGACCCGGTGGCGAGGGCGAGTGGCCGGTGGTCGGACGCCGCCACCAGATCGGGTGCAAGAGCCAGCCCGCTTGCCCCGTCCTCCCCGTACTTCTCCAGCACCTTCGGCACGTCGAGGTGTGAGCCGACCCGGATCCGGGTCGGGGCGTCCTCCTCACCGACCTCGCTGAACAGGAACAGCATCAGCAGCGCCCGGCCCCGGGAGCGCAGATTGGTGAAGTACCAGCTCTCGCCCTCCGGCAGATAGCTCCCCTCGATGTGCCAGCCCGCGTCGTCCGGCTCCTCCTCGTGCGGGAAGCGCAGCGGGAACGTACCCAGCGAGTAGCGCGGCTCCCAGCGTCCCGCGCCGACGAGCAGGTCGTACGCGCGCTGCAGGGACGGGGAGTTGGGTGCGGCGGCGAACGGCCCCTGCGCCATGCCGGCCACCCAGTGCACGGGCTGCGTCCACGTCGCCGGATCGTCCGGGTCGCAGCCCGTCTCTCGCCACAGCAGGCGCGCGCAGTCCGCGGCCACGCGCGGCGCGACGGCACCCTTCAACTTCACGAAGCCGTCGCGGAGGAAGCGGGATACCAAGGTCGTGTCATCCATGCCCCCATCGTGCGGCAACACCGATCCCGATCACCCGACATTCTCCGCACCGCCTTTGTCGGGTGTTCGCCGAACCCTTTCTTGCCCCCTCCTCTGAGAATCGCGGGGCGGCCGGTGGTCATCGACTTGTTGGTGCGCCGACTCATCTGTGATCGGCCAACGTGCCCGCGTCGTACGTTCGTCGAACAGGTCGAGGGCCTGACCATCCGCTACGTGCGGAGAACACCGTCACTGCACCACCTCTTGCTGGCCCTCGCGCTGGCCCTGGCCGGCCGTGCCGGGGCCCGGATGGCGGCGGTGCTCGCGGTGGCGCTTAGTCGCGGAACTGGTCCGCCTCGGAGAAGGCGAACCCCTCCGGGGTCGGCTCACCGAAGCCGGACGCGATCTGGCGCGGGAGGTTGATGCGCCAGTAGCGGCCCTCGTTGGCGATGTCGGTCCGGCTGCCGTCGAGGTACCTCTTGGGGCACCCGCCCCAGCAGACCGGCAGGAAGGAGCAGCGGGAACACGTCGGCAGCGTCGTCGGGTTGAACGCGTCCCACCACTCACCGTCGTCGGCCGAGGGAGAAAGGCCTGCGTTCAACGGCGGCAGGGTCCTTCGGACCGGCAGTCCGCCGACGGCACGGTGGGCCTCCCCTACCTGAAGCCCGCACCGGTATTCCAGCCCGTCCGCTCCGATGACGGCGGAGTCGGGGGCCAGCGCGCCGCAGACCGAAGACACACAGAACTCTTGCAGGGCGGCGGATGCCCGCTCCATGAACTTGAGGTTCATCAACGGTTCGCCGCCGTACCAGTTGATGTGCAGGCTGCGCTTTCAGCGCCAGCGGCCGCATGGTCAGGTTCGTGCGGTAGTACACCGTCACCAGCCGCACCTGTTCCGCCAGCGGCAGACACCACGGCCGCCCGCCACCGGGACCGTTGCCGCCCCGCTCGCGCACCACTTTCAGCAGGTGTCCGAACTGCCCCATCCGAAGCCCGGTGAACGTCTCCACCCACAACGGCTCAGCCCTCAACACCCCACCCATACAAGGGAAATCGCCAGATCGCGGCCTTCTGCATCACGCTTAGGGCGATGGATCAACCTCTTCGTTAATTTCCTGGTCACCAAGCACGGACTCGCTGCCGTGCTGTAGTCCGACAACGCCGGCTTCGACACGCTGCACGCCTACTTCCTCGACCGGCTCGTGCCCGTGTGCACCCAGCCAAGCGGCTGATGCCTCGTGAGTCATGATGGCGTCCGAAAAGTGCTGCGGGTGCTCGGTTGGACCCGCCCGACCGGAAGGCCGTCGAGAACCATCTGGCCGGCTGCGCACGCTGCGCGGCGGAGAGCGTGGGCGTTGCTGATCTGGTGGTGCTCAGCAGCAGTTACCTGTCCAGATACTGGGGTGACTTGTCGCGGGCGGCCTCGGGTTTCTGCTGATCGGCGACTTGGTTGGACAGCAGGCGCAGCGCGTCGGCCGAGGCGGTGTCGTTGGGTGTGTAGACCTCCAGCCGGTGGTCGGGGCTCTCGGGCTGGAGCCACACTTGATAGTCGATGTGGACGGCGCCGACGGTCGGGTGCTGCAGGTGCATGGTGCCCACGGTGCAGTCGGCGACGTCGCCCTTGGCCCACAGCTTGGCGAAGACCCGGCTGCGCATGGCGAGTTCGCCGATCAGTTCGGCCAGCCGGGCGTCGGTGGGATACCGGCCCGCGGTGAGCCGCAGGTAGGCGACGTGGATTCGGGCGAGTTCATCCCAGTTCTGGTGAAGGTCCTGGGTGAGGGGGTCGAGGAAGAACATCCGGGGGATGGACGGCCGCCGCGCGGGATCGTGGGGCGCCTCGAAGTCGACGTGCTCCGCGACGAGGGTATGTCCGGTGCGGTTCCAGGCCAGTACGTCGCCGCGGCGGCCGAGCACGACGGCCGGCGTGCTCTCTCCCAGGGACGCCAGGAGCGAGAGCACCCGTTGGTGCGGCTGTTCCGGGCGGGGGCGGACCAGGTGTGATGTGGTGGGTTGTCGGGCGAGGTTGTGCAGGTGGGCTGTTTCGGCCGGATCGAGTTGGAGCACGCCTGCGAGCGCACCGAGGACTTGTTGGGAGGCTTTACCGGCCTGACCTTGTTCCAGCCGCGTGTAGTAGCCGACGCTGACGCCGGCGAGCTGGGCGAGTTCCTCGCGGCGCAGGCCCGGTACGCGGCGGGCGGTGCCGTAGGTGCGTAGTCCGACGTCGGCGGGTGTGACCCGGTCGCGGCGGGTCTTGAGATAGGCCCCGAGGCTCTCCAGTTCCATGACTGCGAGCGTAGGTGCTGCGGTCCGTGTCTGGGTGTCCCTGCGAGGTGTACCCATGACGCGGGGATGGTTGCCGGGCGGACGGCACCGCACCGTCGGATGCATGAATGAACAGCGTGTTTCTCATTCGCCCGGTCTGCGGGCGTGGTTCGGTCTGCTGGTGGTGCTCGGGCCGGTACTGCTGGTCGCGATGGATGGTTCGGTCCTGTTTCTGGCGATGACCAAGATCTCGGAGGCGCTGTCGCCGACTGCCGATCAGGCGTTGTGGATCCTGGATGTCTATGGATTCGCCGTCGGGTCCCTGCTCATCGCGTTCGGGAACATCGGCGACCGGTACGGGCGGCTGAAGCTTCTGATGACCGGCGCGGCGGTGTTCGGCGCGGCCTCGGCGGGAGCGGCGTTTGCCCCTGGGCCGGAACTGCTGATTGCCTTCCGGGCGCTGATGGGTGTGGCCGGTGCCACGCTCCTGCCGTCGGCGCTGGCGGTACTCAGCGAACTGTTCACCGACCCGCGCCGGCGGGCGATGGCGATCGGCGTCTTCGCAGCCACCTTTGCCGCCGGCTTCGCGATCGGCCCGGTCGTCGGCGGACAGCTGCTGAGCAGCTTCTGGTGGGGGTCGGTCTTCCTGATCAATCTCCCCGTCGTCGTGCTGTTCCTGGTCCTGGCCCCGGTTCTGCTCCGCGAGGTACATGCCTCACGGACCGGCCGCATCGACGTCTTGAGTGTTCTGCTCTCCGCTGCGGGCATTCTGCTGACCGTCTACGCGATCAAGCACGTTGCCGCGGAGGGGCTGGCACCGCTCCCGGTGGCCACAGGGATCGTCGGCATCGTCACCCTGGGGTGGTTCGCCCGGCGTCAACTCCACCTCGAACACCCGCTGATCGACTTCCGCCTCTTCCGCGACCGGGTGTTCACGATCGCGGTCATCACCGGGCTTCTGCCTCTGGCCGCATGGTCGGCAGTGGCTTACCTCGGTGGCATCTACCTCCAGTCCGTCCTTGGACTGACCGTCCTGGACGCGGCTCTCGTCGCGCTCCCCGGCGCCGTCGTGCTCACCGTCACCTGCATCATCACACCGGCACTGGCCGCGCGTATCGGCACTCGGGCAGCACTCGTCACCTGCCACTTCTTCATCGCCGCAGGTCTGCTCCTGCTGCTTGCCACCAGCGTCTCCGGCGGCATCGGCTGGTACGTCGCATCCACCGTCATCGCCGGCATCGGTTACGGCATCTCCTTCAGCGTCGTCGCCGACACCGCCGTCGCCGCAGTACCCGCAGAACGCGCCGGGTCCGCGGCAGCGATCGCCGAGACCAGCAACGAGATCGGGAACGCCCTCGGCATCGTGCTCCTCGGCTCGCTCGCCGCCCTGATCTTCCGGCTCCAGGGACCTGACCTGGCCGGCACCCTCAACGGGACACTCCAGATCCCCGGCCTCGCGCCCGCGGTGATCGGCGATGCGAAGTCAGCCTTCGTCACCGGTCTGCACGCCGCTGCCGTCATCGCGGGCATCCTCCACGCCGCACTCGGCGTCTTCGCCCTGCGTCACCTGCCGAGGGCTTTCACCAGCACCGACGACGCCTGTCCGGGCCCCCTGGGCCAGGACACCATCGCAGAAAGCAGCGTTTGATGACCCATGCCAACTCCCCGCTTGGAACATCCGCCAGTAGGCATCGCATGCGTGGCGCATGCCTGACGCCAGGAGCGAGTGTCAGTGCGGATGTCTACTATCCGGACTGACTGGTGATCAAGTGTGACCACCGCTTCCGACTGAAGGGGCGCCCCAGCGTGACCACAATCTTCACCGTGTCCGTCGACTCCGTCGAGGGCTCGACCCTCCGTGGGAGGGTGCACATCGTCAACCCCGACGTCCCATCCGTGCCACAGGAGACCGTCTTTCCCCTGTCCCTCCTGGCCGACGCCTGGTGGAACCTGGATAACGGGTTTCTGCACAACGAAGACGATGAAGACGATGAAGGCGGAGAGCGGTACCCGTTCACGGAGGAGCAGGGCAAGGACATCGTGGCAGGCATGCGGCTGAAGGACGAGTTCTCGAAACTCTTCGACATCATCCTCGGCAAGCGCATAAGGGTCACCAAGGACGGATACCTGCTCGCGGACGACGGCAAGACCGTGCTCGAACCCAGACGCAAGGCGAAAGACGGGTACGAGTTGGACGGGGGCAGCGGATACGACGGCACTTCGCACTACGTCATGACTCCCGGCAACGCCGAGGAGTTCTCACAACGCGCCGCCGACATCGTGACCTCCTATGACATCAGCCCGTACCGAAACGTCCCGCTACTGAGTGAGGTCGCAGCGCTGAAGGACCCGGACGAGTCCTGGGATCCGGAGAAGCTGGACGGCCCCGCCGATCTGGACGACTACGGCGTGTGGGATCTGTTTGAGGACCGCTCCTTTGCTGAGCTCCCTTACGCAGAGATCGTGGTGACGGTCCGCGACGCGGGCTACCTGGAGCACATGGTCGCCGGTATGCGCTGGGATACGACCATGACCGGGCATGTGTGCTGAGAACTCGTCACACGCGCCTGAAAAACCTACCAAGAGAAGGATGACACCTCCCGTGACTGACCTGTTCACCATCTCCGTCGACGCCGTGGAGGGCACCACCTTCCGCGGGCGGGTCCACATCATCAACCCCGACGCCGCCTCAGTCCCCAAGGGCCGGACATTTCCCGTGTCGTTGATCTTCGAGACCTGGTTCCCGGAGGACGACGAAGCCCCCAGCACCGCGGAGCTCGGTGACGAGGATCCCTTCGTCACCGCACAGCGCCCCGAGATGGAGGCGATGATCTACTGCCGACGACAGATACGCGTCAACGAGGACGGCTACCTCCTTTCGTACGACGGCCAGACCCTCCTCGAACCACGCCAGCACGTGAAGAACGTGCCCGGGAAGCTCCGCGGCGGCCCCGATAACGACGGGATCTCCCCCTACTTCAGCGTGGACGTCCCGGAGGAGGACCTGGTCCACCACGCCCCCTCGATCGTCACCTCCTACGAGGTCAGCCCGCTGCGGAACGTTCCGCTGCACAGCGAGGTCTTCCAGTTCAACGACGGGAACCCGCTGACCGACGAGGAGATGGCGCAGGAGGACTGGTTCGAGGAAGGGGAGGTGGACCTGTACAGCGAGGGCTGGGAGTTGCTCAACACCCGCCCCTTCGAGAAACAGCCGTACGCCGACATCACCTTCACGGTGACCGACGCCCGCTACCTGAAGCACCTCACCCCCGGCCTCCGCTGGCGCACGGCGATCTGGCGCTAACACAAGGCGCAGCGTTCCCCTTTATCCCCGAGCCGTGTGTTGTCGGGCGTCTGCGGGGCGAGCTTGCGGCGTGCTGCGGGGTGCGGTTCGGCCGGGCGCCTGCGAGGGCGTTGGGCTCGGCAAATGGCGGCGGCGGTGCCTGGATCATTCCGCGCCGACCCGTTGAAGCCTCGGCCCTTATGAGTTGGCTGCCTGACGACTTCGTCCACCCCGTCCACGTGCCCGTACCCAACACCGCGCTTCACCTGCGGCCGATCCGGGAGGCGGACACCGCGCTCGCCCTCTGGATCAAGCGATCCAACAGACAGGCCCACCGCCGCCTACGCTGGCGCAACGCCAACGCCCGCCACCTCGGCGCTCCGTCACAACAGGCTTTCGTCCCGGACCACCCAGCCTGCACCCAACTCACGGCGCAGCGCCTCCAGTGCGGTGTACATCTGCTGCTTGAACAGTTGTAGTTCCTCTTCGGACCATGGGGACGGATTCGGCGGGTAATCCCAGTCGATCGACGACTGGTACCACTCGCACAACCTCGCCAGCTCGGCCCGGGAAGTCGGGCTGATCGGCAGGCGCTCCAGTTCGCAGGGGTTGCCGTACGGGCTGGGCATGTCTTCCGGCCACAGCGGGCTGTGCCGGACGCCGGCCTCGAAGAAGAATCGCAGGTAGCGGATCATGCCGCACCCTCTCACACGCCTGCTGATGCCCCGTTCGGGCCATGGACGATCGGAGCGCGCCGGGTAGCGACAGGAGCACCATCACCGCCCGCAGCGCCCAGCGCCACCGGCCATGCAGCAGAACGCGCAGACGCGCAGCTGTTCCTGCTCGCTGGCCACAGTGTTGGCGAACATGCGGCGCGGGCGCATGCTGAACACAACCTCATCGGTGGGAAGGATGTCGGCCCGCGCGCCCCTGGCGAAGCGCATGCCGCGACCGTTCTACGATCCTGCCCTGCGCGGGACTTGCGAACTGGCCACGCTCCAGCAGGATGTCCCGGTCGACGTGATCACGGAGTTCGATCCCGGAGATGCATCTCAAGTGCTTCGCGTTGTGCCGGGCTCAGGCGGTCCGGTCTCGTAGTGAGGGCGTATGTCTCGGGTGTGATGACCCGCAGGGCGAGAGGGTCGGCGATGGCCGGTTGACGTCGGATCGCTTCCAGGGCGGCGGCGGTTCGGTCCCGGGGCCAGTCGAGTGCGCTGGCCAGCACCCCCAGGGTGAGCGGTCGACCGGCGTGCACGAGGGCGGCGAGCACGGTCAGCGCGTCATGCATGACAGTCTCGCCGAGGGCGCTGCCGCTCATCTGCTCGCTGATCCGGGCGAAGAACTGGCTCATCTTGCCGAGCCGGGCGCCGGCGGTCGTGTCGGCGCCGAAGATCTCGATGCCCCGCTGTGCGGCGGTCGCGACCTCGCTGTGTGCACCGGTGTCGGCCTGCCACGCCCGGAGCCAGACGTCGTCGTCGATGACGTACCGCTCGCGACGCCCGACGGGATCCGGTTGACGCACAACCAACCTCATGGATTCGAGGGAACCGATGGACTTGGACACCGATGCCGGGCTGACCCGCAGCCGGCGCACGAGGTCTGCTGCCGTCAGCCCGTCGGCGTCAGCAGCGAGCAGGCAGACGAACACCCGGGCGGTCATCCGAGGCAGGCCGGTCGCGGCCAGCAGGGTCGCGAAATCGTCCACGAAGCCGCGCACCGCCTCGGTCGGCTGCCCGTCGGCCACCGGCTCGGCCGTCCGGACCGGCTTGCGCCGGCGGGCACGGTGGCCGGCGGCCTGCTGTGCGTGGTCGGCCAGATAGTCGCCGGGGTCGCCGTTGCGTGCCACCTCGCGACTGATCGTGGACGTCGGCCGGCCAAGTCGTCGCCCGATCTCGGCGTACCCGAGCCCGTCGGCCAGCCACGCCGCGATCCGCCGGCGGTCCTCGTGGGTCAGCCTGCCTCCTGGCACCGGCACACCTCCTCCCCTTGCATTCATCAACAGTACAGTGCAACGACCTGGTTGAAGGAGTTGCGTTAGCTCACAACTCTGTTGCAACGATAGGCCTCTAGCTAGCATTTTATGGGCTGATTTCGTTGACCGAGCTTGAAACGCAACGTAGCTTTTCCTCACCCGGAAAGACTCAGCCGGAAAGACTCAGCCGGCAAGACTCACCTGGAAAGAGGAGGCAACCGTGATGCACGTGATGATCGTGTCGACCGTCTCGGATGAAGGAAAGTTCTGGAGTGGCCTGAAGAAGGCACACGCCAAGCTCCCCAAGGGCGCCAAATGGAAGCTGGCGGTCGCGAGCAAGGACGGGGCCAAGGCGGTGAACATCATCACCCACGACTCCATCGACGGTGTCCGGGACTTCTTCGAGACACACGCCGGGCCCTACGCCACGACGGAGTACTTCGAAGCGGACGCCGCGAACGCGGTCGGGCTCCCGCGATGACAATCGACGCGATGCGGATCCAGGCCCATGTCTCCGCACTCCTGCCGCAATACGGCATCCCGAGCGCCGCGATCGGCGTGCTCCACGACGAAGAGATTGCCGAGTTCGCGGTCGGCGTCAAGAACGTGGAAACGCGGGAACCCGCGACCACGGACACCGTTTACCAGTGCGGCTCCATGACCAAGACCTGGACCGCGCTGGCCTTCATGCAACTCGTCGACGAGGGCAAAGTCAGCCTGGACGAGCCGGTGCGGACCTATCTGCCCGGTTTCACGGTCGCCGATCCCGAGACAACCGCCAAGGTCACACCTCGTCACCTGCTATGCCACACCAACGGCATCGAGGAAGCCTACGGCGATCCCGGTGAAGGCGACGACGTCTACGAGCGCATGGTCGAAAACATCACCGACGCGCCACAGGTCTTCCCGCTGGGTCACACTCACGGGTACAGCGCGGCGCTCGGTTACGCGATCCTCGCGCGGATCCTGGAGGTGCACGACGGCAGTCGCTGGGACGACGTCATGCGGGATCGCCTCTTCGACCCCATGGGCCTGACCAGCACGAACAGCCGACGCGAGCAGGTAGACGAAACCCGGGCCGCGACCGGACACCTGATCCGGTCCCTGGAAGAGGGTCCACTCGTCACGCCGGTGGACCACCTACCGCGTGCCTTCGGCCCCGGCGGCAACATCACCTCGACGACCCGGGAAGTGCTCACGATGGCGCACGTCCTCCTCAACGAAGGCAGGGCGCCGAACGGACAGCACATCGTCTCGGCCGCAAGCGTCCGAGAGATGATGCGCTCGCGGGTGCCTGTACCCGATCCCTACATGTTCGGGCCGGAATGGGCGCTCGGTCTCATCGTGTGCGACTGGCACGGCGAAACCGTCTACGCGACCGACGGCAGCACGATCGGCCAGAACGCTCGACTGCGGATCCTGCCGGAAACGAACACCGCCATCGCGATGCTCACGAACGGCGGACCGCGGGAAAGCTTCTACCAGGCGGTGTTCAACGAGATCCTGACCGACCTCGGCACAGTCACCATCCCGGACCTGCCGAAACCCGATCCGACGCGGCACCTCGACCTGTCCGGGTACGTAGGCGTCTACGAGAGCCCCGGGGCTCGGTACGAGTTGACGGCCGAAGGTGGGAAGTTGTACCTGACCTTGGTCCTCGACCCGATGCAGGCAGAGTTCCTCCAGAAACCGGACCGCATCAGATACGGATTGCTCCCGGTGAGCGACACCCATTTCCTGATGCCGTCGGCGGACTCACTGGAGGACACCCAGACGGTCGCGATCTACGACTTCACGAACGGAGCCGCCCAGTACCTCCACACCAACAGCCGGGTGAACCCACGAGTAGGGTGACCGCAATCCACCCCCCCGGCATCTTCATCTGGCCCGCACGGTGATCCGGAGGAACCCGGTAGATGCTGGCGACGGAGGGGTTCTGTCCCTTGCGCTTGCCGGTGGGGATAACAGGTCGGCCTGGACCTGCTCGACGGACTCGCCGTTCGCCCGCCTGCGGAGCACGGTGTGCAGTGTGAAGTCGGTGATGACGGGGCCGGCCGCCGGTCAAGATCAGCAGGTGTTTCTGATCCCCGACTGGCCCAGCCGTGTGGACAACAACCCGAAGGCCCTGCGCGTCGCTCTCGGCACCCCGCTGCCAGGGCGGAAGCATGATGGTCATGAAGTGCTCTGCCGAAGTGGGACGGCGTGTGATACTCGGGGGTATCGGGGGTATTGCAATCTCGGGTCTCGGTGTGACTGCCACGGGTTGCACCATTCGGCAGGGCTCGGCAGATGCCGAAGCAAGGGAATCCGATTCCAGCAGTCAGTATGTTTTCGGATACGGATCCTTGATTCAAAAGGAATCCCGGTAGGAGACCTGGCCGAAAGCCGGAAAGTCCTTCCCGGTATCCGTCCAGGGCATTACGCGTGGCTGGTACGACCGGGTTGACACTGCCAGCTGGGGTCCCACTTATTTGGGAGCTCTTCCGGATCGGAGCTCGACCTGCAACGGCGTAATCTTCCAGGTGGTGCACGATGAATTGAAGGCATTTGCCGATAGAGAGCAGCGGTACCAGCTGATCCGCATCCCTGCTGGTGACATCACCATGCTGGACGGCAGATCGGCTCCACCACCCGGAAAGTTCTGGTACTTCGGAAGCACGTCACGTAGATACGTCAGTCGGGAATTCCCCATTGTTCAGTCGTATGTAGATGTATGTGTGAGTGGATGCCTGGAGGTTGAGGATGAATTTCCGGCATCGCGCACAGCGAAGTTTGCCCAGAACTTCTTCACCTCTACGACTGACTGGAAGACGCCATGGATCAATGACCGCATTTATCCATGGAGGCCCTTTGTTCATGTTCCGCAAGCCAACAAGATCGACACTCTGATCCGGGATCAGCTTGGCGACGAAATGTTCCGCGCCATCTCTCTTCCTGGTGCCGGGATCTAATAGGGCTTCGTTAGGTCTTCCTGTCGCGCTTGATCAGGAGCATGTTGAGTGTGTGGATGCACACGAAGTGAACCGTGTTCGGGGGAAGTTGGCGTTGGTTCACAGCATCCGGGTCCCGGCCGCAGGGGGAGGCGACGATGCCGGTGGGTCCGCCCCGGACCGGAGCGGACCCACCAGCGCGTGCCAGGGGTCAGACGTCCGGCATCTTGTTCAGCAGCCACAGCACGCTGTTGTCACCGCCGAGCTTCGGGAAGTAGTGCATAGCCTGCTCGCACAGCTTGATGAGGTGGGCCTTCTTGCCCGTCGCGGGCAACTGGTAGAACTCGAACGTCGGCGCCGCGTGCTCCTGAATCATGGTGGTGATGTTGAGCGGGCTGGTGACCATGGTCTCGGCCACGGTCACCAGCACGCCCTGCATGAGCGAGATGAACGTGCGCTCCAAGTGGTAGCGGTGGTTCTGCTTGTTCGCCTCCATGCCCTCCCACGAGGTGTCGTAGATGACGTCGAGCATGTGCATCGTGTAGCAGTACGCCGCGTTGAACAGGTTGTTGATGCTGTGGGCCTCGGGCTCCGTCTTCGGGTCGTAGTGCTCCGCGGTTTTCGGGTCGGTCGGCAGGTTGTACACGAACCCCAGCGGTTCGACCCCGTCGGCGATCCGCTTGAACTTCGTGTAGTGCGGCAACTCGTCGAGTCCCGGCGTCGGTTTGAGCGGGTCGATCGGTACCGAGGGGTTCTTGGGGTCGATTCCCTCTCCCTGCTCCACGATGATTTTCATGGCGTCCTGCGCGCTCTTGAGATCGTGCACAAGGACCGGCCCGCCACCGCCGTCTTTGTTCCAGTACGCGTCCACGTACTGGTACTTCGCTTCGTTGAGTTCCCAGATGGCGCCCCCGGTGCTCTGGTCGAGGGCGGCGAGACGCTTGCCCACGCCCTCGTAGAACTCGCCGATGGTCCGGTACCAGCCGTCGGGGACCGCTTCGAGAGTGGTCAGATCCTGTTTCGGGAGTTCGAACTCCATGAAGACGTCCTTGACCAACTTCTTGGTGCAGGGCCCGAGATGCAACATCAGCTCGGGCCATCGGTGGAGCATGAGTGACGGGTACTTCGGCATGAAGTCCTTGTCGTAGAACTTGATCCTGTTCCGGCCGCCGATGGCGACCAGGAGGTTCCGGACCAGGGACAGGTGCAACATCTCCTCGACCACGATGCTGCGGATCAGCCGGAAGGCGCCCATCCCCGGGGCCCACTGGGAGTAGCCGCGCGTCTCAAGCGAGAACATCGCGTAGAGATACATCGGGACCGTCGACATCTCCAGGTAGGCGGCCTGGATCAGGTGGTTCTGGAGTTGGCCGAGATTCTTGAGGTCTTCGAGGGGGTTCACCGGAGCCAGGGACATGACCGGCGGTACCAGTTCCTGGGTGGGGGTTTCGGTGACCATCGTGGAGGCTCCTTCACTCACGGGGTTTGACGAGAGTCATGAACGGGGCGGGAGGCCCTTGGTGAGTCGCGACGACAGCAACTGGTAGGCATCCGGCTCCAGTTCGTTCGTGACGACCGCATAGTCACGCCGGGAGAGGGCCAGGTGCACGGGCTCGCGGCCGGGGACGGGCGGTTCGGCGGGCAGGCCGTGCCGGACCGCCGCGTGGTAGGTGTGCACGGGCGCGCACACCCGCAGCACCCGCAGGAACGGGGCGGTCGCCGGACCGGGGTCGTCGTAGACCTCGGCGAAGGCCCGCTCGTAGCGGGCGAGGTCGACGATCACGTCCACCCAGCCCTCGCGCCGGCCACCCGTCAGGCCGCGGTCAGGTCGGCGGGTGGCGAGGTGATCGGTGAACCGTGCGTCCAGCTGGAAGAGGGTGTAAGAGCGGGATGGGCAGGTGTCGAGGTAGTCGAGCGCGAAGTCGTCGAAGAGGTCGGGGCCCAGCAGGGCGCGCAGGGCGGGGTGCAGGCCGCGCATCGTCTCCAGCAGGCGCAGGCGGTAGCCGCGCCGGTAGACGTCGAGCCGCTGTCGTGCGCTCAACTCCCCGGAGGGAGTGAGGACTTCGTCGACGGAGTCCGTTGGTCCGCCGGGGTCGAGGACGGCGCGCTGGAACCAGCGCTGGGTGTCGGCCAGGGTGACGGGCGGACTAGCCACAGAGCACTCGCGCCCCCTCGTCGCGCACGGCGTCGGTGTGCCGGCGTGCCTTGGCCAGCTCATCGAGCAGTTCGGGGAAGGCCGGGATGCGGTCGTCCCATTCGAGCAGGGTGGCGACCGGCCCCGTCAGGGAGGTCGCCAGCCGGTACAGCCGCCACACCGGGTCGGCCACGGGCCGGTCGTGGGTGTCGACGATATGGGTGCCGAGGTGGGTGTGGCCGGCGAGATGGATCTGCACCACGCGGTCGTGCGGCAGCGCCCGTACGTACGCCTCGGGGTCGAAGCCGTGGTTGACGGAGGAGACGTAGACGTTGTTGACGTCCAACAGCAGCCCGCAGCCGGACTCGTCGGCCAGCCGGGAGACGAACTCCCACTCGCTCATCTCAGATCCGGTGAACTCCGCATAACTGCTGGGGTTCTCCAGCACGAGCGGACGTTCCAGGAAGTCCTGCACGGCCCGTACCCGGCGGACCATGTGGGCCAGGGACTCCTCGGTGAACGGGACGGGCAGCAGGTCGTGGGTGTTGAGCCCGGCCACCCCCGTCCAGCAGATGTGGTCGGAGACCCAGCGCGCTCCGGTCGCGGTGGCCAGGCGACGCAGTCGGGCGAGATAGTCGCGGTCGAGCGGGTCGGTGCTGCCGATGGACAGCGAGACGCCGTGCATGACCACCGGATAGCGTTCGGCGATCCGGTCGAGCGCGTAGCGCGGATATCCGCCCGAGTCCATGAAGTTCTCGGAGATGATCTCGAACCAGTCCACCTGCGGCCAGTGCGTCAGCACGTGCCGTAGGTGCGGGGTGCGCAGCCCGAGGCCGAATCCCACGTCGCTTTCCGGCAAGGGATACGCAGTGGTGCGCTGTGGCGCGGGCTCCGCCGCCGGGGCATCGCGCACGGTCACGCGGGAATCGTCCGCTTCTCTTCGTACCGGGGCACCATGTCGTCGGGGAAACCTTCGCCGGGGGAGGGGCCGAAGGGTCTGCCGGCGGCGTACATCCGCTCCTCGAAGATCTTGCGAGCCCGTTTCCAGACGCTCGTGCCGCGATAGGGCCCGGCGGCATGCACTCTCCCCTCATTGATGGGGCTGGCGCAGCTGCCGTTCCAACGGCACTCCTGATTGCCGGGTTTGGCCTGCTCCACGTCGCTGCCGCTGTATCCGCAACCGCCTTGGTCGCGGCACTCGTTGCCGCCGTGGCAAACGTGGAAAACGGTCGCGCACTGCCCCATGCCGGCCATGTCGCCGGTGCCGTCGACGCCGTGTCCCTCGCAGGAGTTCAGCCCCATGCACACATGAAGCTCGATCTCCTTCTGGAGCTTTGACGGCTCGATGAAGTACGGGGTGGCCTCCCGGGCCCCCGCCCGCTTGCTGGCGCCGATCTCCCCGCCCTCCATGAGCAGGGAGACCTCCTCGGCGCTCAAGCGCTTGTGGCCGTCGGGCTGCGATGCGTCCATGTCCGCTCTCCTTTCTCTCCTCGGTCCCTCGGCCCCGGCCCCGCCGTGCGGGGGCTGCCGGATCTGGGTACCCGGGGTTGCCTTCCAGCGAGCAGATCAGGACAAACCGGCTATAGGGGTGAAAAGAGTGTATTTTCGTCATCGAGTTGCGCAGGAGGGAAAGGGGACCGCGGCCAGGGCCGGGATGAGCGACTCCTCCTCGTAGTCCAGGGAGGTGGCGGCCCACCGCGACACCGCACGCCTGACGTAGCTACGACCCGCAGTCGAGCTCAGCGCGGGGCCTGGTCGCGCTCTGCGCCCCGAGCTTCGCGTGCAGTGGGGGGCGTTTCAGGGCCGACTACCTGGCCAGTCACTCGACCCGCCGGCCAGACCCTTCAGACGGCCCCCTGCGTCCGTCCACTGCGGTCAGAGGTCGACGGTGCTCAGACGACGAGGGCCTGGGGGAGCGGAAGCGCGCCGGTGTAGAGGGAGCAGCCGATGAGTGCGCCGGCCACGCCGTGCGGCGCGAGGTCGGCGACGGCCCGTAGGTCGTCGACGTTGCGGGGAGGCCCCGCGAAATGCCCTCCACCCCTGCCTTCTCTCGGAGTTGCGGGGCTTTCCGGTCCGTGTCAGCAGCCTCGTCGGCGGCTGCCTTGGCGCAGCTCGTCCCCGCGGACGACGGCGACGGGCAGGGACCGGCCGGCTGGGGCCGCAGGAAATAGGCATTGAGTTCCATAGTCAAGGCCGGCGATGCGGTCATCGATGAGGTCAGTGATCAGGTCAGTGTGTCGTTCCGGCACCCAGGTCAGCCGCGGCAAGTGGCGGCAAGTGCCGCAGGTGGTCGTCGGGTTCCAGGTCGCGGCCCTGCTGAAAAGCGGTGGTGAAGGCGTCCTCGCCCAAGGCCCCGGTCGCGCGCGCGGTGACGCGGTCGACGTCGCCGCGTTCAGCGCGGGGAAGCGGTGCGCCGACCGACTCCCGGACTGCGGCGGCCGTGCCGAGCAGCCGGGCGGCGTGGCCGGGCCGTCTCGCGAGTGCCTGCGCGCCGGCCAACCCTTCGAGCGCGAGCGCGACCGCCCGGGGATCGCCTGTCCTGCGTGCTGCGGTCAGACCCTCCAGGTGCAGCTCCTGCGCCTGCCGGGCATCGCCGTGCTGCTCGGCGACGAAGCCGAGTTCCGCGAGGATCAGGGCCGTCCCGGAATCCACGCCCAGCCTGCGGTTCCAGTCCAGCCAGGGACGCAGATGCGCCTCGGCGGCGTCGAGGTCACCCTGCCTCCGAGCTCCGAGGGCGAGCCCGGTCGCGGCGAACTGCTCGGCGGGCCTGTGGGATTGCTCGGCGGCCAGCCGCCGCGCCCGCTCGTGGAACTCCGCAGCGGACGCGTACTCGCCGGTGAGCAGCGCGATCCTGCCCAGCCTGGACAACCGGAACGAGACATCCGTCCAGAGCTGGAGTTCCTCCGCGATGCGCACGCCGTCGCCATGCAGACGGGCGGCCTCGTCGTAGTCGCCGGCGATCTCGGCCAGCACGCCCAGCTGTTCGGCGGCCTGGAGTTGGCCCCACCTGTCGCCGAGCTCGGCGAAGCGTGCCGCGCTATCGACGGCGTGCCGCCTGAGGCCGGCGAGGTCGCCCCGGTACATGGCCCGGGTGGCGCGGGTACTCTGCGTCGCGGCCATGCCCCAGCGGTCGTCGTCGGCGCGGAACTCGGCGAGCAGGCCGACGGTCCGATCCTGACCGGACGGGTCGCCGAACCCGCACCGGGCGAGCACCAGGAACCACCGGGCCCTGGTGTCCGCCCCGTCGTACCCCCTGTCGATCGGCTGCTTCGGTTGCGCGTCGTCGCCGGCCAGCAGCGCGAACGCGGCCCGCCTCGCCAGCGCGCTGCTCCGGGCCGCAGAGGAGTCCCGGTCGAAGGCGGGGCCGTCATCGCCGAAGGCGCCGGAACCCAGTGCCATGTCGAACGACCGCCGGGCCTCGCCGAGGCGGCCGCGCAGGAACCAGTACCAGGCCAACGCATTGACCTGTCGCACCGCCAGGTCAATGTCACCGTCGCCGCTGCCGTCCGCGGCACCGCCCGCTGCGGCGTCGGCGAGTGCGCAGCGCAGGTTAGCGCTGTCGCTGTCGAGTCGTCGCAGCCACCGGCGCTGGTCGGGGCCGTACAGCCACGGCTCCGACCGTTCGGCCAGCTCGGTGTAGTGGACCCGATGTCGTCGGCGGGCGAGCCGGGACTCACCGGCCTCGTCGAGCCGTTCGAGGCTGTAGGCGGCGACCGACTCCAGCATCCGGTACCGGGGGCCGTCCTCGCCGTCCAGCACGGTGACCAGCGAGCGGTCCACCAGGCGGGTGACCACGTCGAGGACGGCGTCGGCGGGTACGTCCGGTGCGGCGCAGACCTCCTCGGCGGCGGGCAGCGTGCATCCGCCGGCGAAGACGGCCAGCCGGCGCAGAACGGCGCGCTCGGGACCGGTCAGCAGCCCCCAGCTCCAGTCGATCACCGCGCGCAGGGTCCGCTGCCGGGCGGGTGCGTCCCGGCGCCCCGCGTTCAGCAGACGGAAGCGGTCGCTCAGGCGCCCGGCCAGTTCATGGACGCCCAGGGCCCGTACCCGGGCGGCGGCGAGCTCCAGCGCGAGAGGGATCCCGTCGAGGCGCTCGCAGACGAGTGCCACGGCGTCGGCGTTGGCAGGACCAAGGGCGAATCCCGGGGAGGCCGCCGCCGCCCGCGCCGCGAAGAGCTGCACGGCGTCGGACTCCCGCAGCGGCTCGACCGCGTGCAGTGTCTCGCCGGAGATCGCCAGTGGCTCCCGGCTGGTGGCCAGGATGCGCAGGCCGGGCGCGTGGCGCAGCAGCCGTTCGGCCAGTTCGGCGACCGGCTGGATCAGGTGCTCGCAGTTGTCCAGGACGAGCAGCAGGCGTCGGGGGCCGAGCGCGTGGGCGAGCCGGTCCGCCGCCCGCCCGGACGGCAGGTGGGCGGTGGCGTGATCGCGGATGCCCAGCGTGTCGGCCACCACCGAGGCCAGTTCGGCGGCATCGCCGGTACCGGCGGTCTCGGCGGCGAGTTCGACCAACCAGACCCCGTCGGGGAAGGCGTCGGCCGCCGGCGCGGAGGCCTCCAGCGCGAGCCGGGTCTTGCCGACACCGCCGGGCCCGGTGAGAGTCACCAGCCGCCCCGACTGGAGCAGCGCGCGTACGTCGGCGACCTCTTGGCGTCGCCCGATCAGGTCGGTCAGCCCGGCCGGCAGGTTCGTGCGGGGCGGAGCCGTAGCCGCGGCGGCCGGGCCGGATGGGAGACCCGCAGGGGCGATGGGGGCAGGGGCCGGGGCGGGTGCCAGTGCCGGGTCCTGCCGAAGGATCGCCCGATGGAGGGCGACCAGCTCGGGGCCGGGGTCGAGCCCCAGGTCCTCGGCCAGACGCTCCGTCAACTCGCGGTAGCTGTCCAGTGCCTCCGCCTGCCGGCCGGAGAGGTAGAGCGACCGCATGTGCACGGACCGCAGCCTGTCCCGCAGCGGATGCAGTCGGACGAGGTCACCCAACTCGTCGGCGAGCATGCGGTGTTCGCCGCGTTCCAGGCGTATGCCGGCCAGTTCCTCCAACACGGTCAGCCGCTGTTCGTCCAGCCTGGTGGCGGCCGCCTGGGCGAAGGCGTTGTCGCGGAACTCGGCGAAGGCCGGCCCGCGCCACAGCGCCAGGGCGTCCGACAGCAGCGGCACCCGGCCGTGTGGGTCCTCGGTCCGGCGGGCCTGCGCCGTCAGCGCGGCGAACCGACCGGAGTCCACCGCGTCATCTGGCACCTGCAGCAGGTAGCCGGCCGGCCGGTGGATGACCAGCTCCCGGCCACCGGGCTCGGCCAGCTCCAGCGTCCGGCGCAGCTGCGAGACCTTGGTCTGGAGCGTGTTGGCCGGGTTCCCGGGCACCGCCTCGCCCCACAGGTCGTCGACCAGGCGGTCCGTCGAGACCGGCTGCCCGTGGTGCGCCAGCAGATCGGCCAGCAGGGCGCGGACCTTCGGCTCGCGGACGGTGACCGGGGCCCCCTCGTCGGTTCGGACCTGCAGCGGGCCCAGCACTTCGAAACGCATGGCGCCACGCTAACGCCTGCCCTGCGGCGGCCTGTGCGGGGACCGTGCGTGCTCGTGCGTGCCCGTGCGTGGACCGTCAGCAGATCGTGCGCGGCCCTCGGCAAGGTGGTTCCCGTGAACGAGAACGGCACCACCGAACGGAAGAGGAAGCCCACCATGCCGAACCCGATGAACCCGACGAACCCGATGAACCCGACGACCACGGTGAACACGGTGAACACGGCGAGTGAGGAGAGTGCGGCGAGTACGGCGAGTACGGCGAACATCGTCTCCGCCGAGATCCGGCTCGCGTCCCGCCCGGTCGGCGAGCCCGCCGCGGACAGCTTCGAGTTGGTCCGCACCGAGGTGCCGGAGCCGGCCGAGGGCGAGATCGTCGTCCGCAACACCTGGATGTCGGTGGACCCGTACATGCGCGGCCGGATGGACGACGTGCCGTCATACATCCCGCCGTTCCCCCTCGGCACCGCGCTGGAGGGCAGTGCGGTCGGCGTGGTCGTCACCTCGCGCTCCGCCACCGTGCCGGTCGGCGCGACCGTCTCCCACTTCCTGGGCTGGCGCGAGTACGCCGTGCTGGACGCCGCCGCCGCGACCGTCATCGACACCGACATAGCCCCGGCTCAGGCGTACCTGGGCGCGCTGGGCACCACCGGCCTGACCGCCTACGCGGCGCTCACCGAGATCGCGCCGGTGCGCGAGGATGACGTGGTGTTCGTCTCCGCCGCCGCCGGGGCGGTGGGCAGCGTCGCGGGACAGCTGGCCCGCAAGCTCGGGGCCTCCAAGGTGATCGGCTCAGCCGGCGGACCTCAGAAGGCGAAGAAGCTGGTGACGGACTTCGGGTACGACGCCGCCATCGACTACCGCGCGGGCTCGCTGGACGAACAACTGGCCCAGGCCGCGCCGGAGGGTGTCGACGTCTACCTCGACAGCGTGGGCGGCGGCCACCTGCGGGCAGCCATCGGCGCGATGCGCACCGGTGGCCGGATCGCGCTGGTCGGTGCCATCGGCGACTACAACGCCACCAAGCCGGCCGCCGGCCCCGACAACCTCTTCCAGGCAGCCGCCAAGGAGGTGACCCTGCGTGGCATGCTGGTCAGCAGCTACTTCCACCTCTTCCCCGAGTGGATCGGGCGCGCTGCGGGCTGGCTCGCCGACGGCACGCTGCGCACAGAACAAACCGTGTTCGAGGGCATCGACCGGGCCCCGGCCGCCTTCCTCGGCATGATGCACGGCGCCAACACCGGCAAGATGCTCGTCCGGCTGGACGGGTGACGGCCGTGGTACAGCACGCTCTGCTGGTCCTCGCCCACCCGCGCAGCGACTCCCTCACCGCGCAGATCGCCCACCGCGCCCGCGAACGTCTGGTGGGCGAGGGTTACACCGTCGACCTGCTCGACCTGTACGCCGAGGGTTTTGATCCCCGCACCGGCTCCGAGGACGAGCCGGACTGGGCGGACCGGGACAAGGAGTACTCGCCCGAGGTCCGGTCGCACATGGACCGGATCGACACCGCTGACACCATCGTTGTGGTCTTCCCGGTCTGGTGGTTCGGGCTCCCGGCCATTCTCAAGGGCTGGATCGACCGGGTGTGGAACTACGGTTTCGCGTACGGCCGCAGCCGCCCCCGTCTGGGCACCAAGCGGATGCTCTGGCTCGGGCTGTCCAGTTACCCGCGCGAACAGTTCGCCGAGCTCGGCTGGGACACTCTGATCGACCGCCAACTCCGTGTCGGGATTTCCGAGTTCTGCGGCATCAAGGACGCTTCGGTGGAGTTCGTCCACGACTCCCTGAGCGTCGGCCCCCTGGGACTCACCGCAGCGGACACCGCGCTCGCCGCGTTCCTCGGCGCACCTGTCGAACGTGTCGAACGTGTCGAACCTGCGAGGTGATCCCACTCGCGCGGCGGCCGTGACCATCGCCTCGGCTCGGCTCGGCTCAACTCGGTTCTGATCTGGTCTGGTCTGGTCGAGCTATAGCAGCGTGGCCACGCGCTCGGGGTGAAGCCGCATACGACAGCACGCCGTACCGCACACACCATCGTCACGACACCGGCGGAGCCCGGACACCGGCACCGACATCGGCATCCCGCATCGGATGCACGTTGCCCGCACACATCGCATCCGGCGGCCAGGGTCTCCGGATGGAAACACCACACGTGAAGGAACCACCACTCATGAGTGACAACCGCACCATCACCAACCCCGCCGGGCTGCACGACCCCACCCCGTTCGGTTACAGCCATGCCGCTTCCGCAGTCGGCGAGCTGGTGTTCATCGGTGGGCAGTACGCCTCCGACGACACCGGCCAGGTCGTGCCTGGTGACTTCGCCGCACAGGTCGAGCGGTCCTTCGGCAACCTGCGCATCGCGCTCGCCGGCGTCGGCCTAGACTTTGAACATGTCGTACGGCTCGGCTCGTACATCGTCGACCATGACCTGGAGAAGCTGGAGATCCTCGGCAAGGCGCTGCACGGCGCCTGGCCCGACCGGCTGCCCGCCCAGACGCTCAGCGGGGTCGCCTCGCTCGCGCTGCCCGGGATGCTCTTCGAGATCGACGCGGTCGCGGTCCGTCCGACCGAAGGGCCCGAAGCCTGATCCACCGCTGGATCGCGACGTGCAGATGACAACCACGCTTCCAGAGCAAGTGCCTGGGCGCGCTCAAAATCTCGGCAACATCACTTTTCCGTGGCACGGGATGATCTCGCTGCCGTGCAACAAGTGCCCTCAGTACTCACCTACAAAGCCACGCTCCCCACCGAGGAGCGAGAGGGCAGCAGATGAGCGAACTCCTGCTGGCGTTCTGTACGGGCAACCCGGGCAGGGCGCCCTCGGCGAAGTCGACCGCATCGACCGTGTAACCGAGCTGGGCGACGAAGGCCGCGAGTTCACCGGTGCCGCAGCCCACATCCAGGGCACGTCCGCCGTCTGGGGCAGGGATGTGCTCGGTAAGCAAGACCCGTTCCACGTTGCCGAGTTGGCGGATGCAGCGACCGTCGTCGTAGTGCTGGTGCCATTCATCGTGGGTGTATCCCAAGGGTTCGCTCCTCGTCTGCGGGTCATCTCGGGTTCCGTTACTGCGGTGTGTTTGCTTCGGTGGTGGGTGGTACGGGCAGCCGCCAGGACAGGGCACCGGGACCGTGGCCGGCGCTCACCCGTTGCTCACCTTCCGGTTCGAGCTGGAGCCGGTATGAGGTGGGTGAACCGGCGGCCCGCCACCGGGCGGTGACGGTCTGGATCTCGTCCCAGATGTCCCGGGGCCCGCAGGCCATGAGCGTCCAGCCGCCGGACGCGTCGGGGCGGGCGGTGAGCCATGAGCCGCACGCGGGGGCACCGATCATCAGGTGGTCGGCGCCCCAGTTTCGCACCAAGCCAGGCCGGAGAGCTTCGACAGCGAGCCACAACGCGCGCGGCTTGCCGGCTGGCGGTGCCTGACGGCTGTGGAAGCTGCGGCCGCCGTCACCGGCCGCGATCCGACCCAAGAACGCCCGTGAGATGAAAGTCCGCTTGAAGCCGTAGCCGGGCCGGTGCCCGAACTCCACCGCCCGCAGCTCACCCTCCACCCGTCCCCGAGCAGTTCTGGTGATCACAGCAAGGCCGGGCCAGGACGGCGACGTGCCGGTGACGGTCACCAGCGTCCGCCCGCCCGGGGCAAGCTGCTCCCCCCACGCCCACGGCACCCACGGAACCGCGTACGACGCGAACACCCTGTCGTACGGGGCCCGTTCCCACCAGCCGGCCTCCCCGACCCCCGTCACAGCGGTCGGCCGATACCCGAGGTCGGCCAGGCGTACGCGGGCAGCGTCGGTGACGTGCGGGTCGCGGTCTAGGGTGACCACGCCGCGGTCGCCGCAGATCCAGCAGGCGACCGCGGCGGTCACGCCCGCGCCGGTGCCGATGTCGAGAACCCGGTGCCCCGGCCTGAGATCCAGCTCCTGCAGCAGGTCGGCGGTCATACCGACCGTGCTGGACATCGACGTGATCATCCCACCGGACCGCGGACCGGGCACGCGCCCGAGGAGGGGTTCGCCCTCGTGCTGGATCAGTGTGCTCTCCCCGCCGTACAGCAGCCCGAGCAACTCCTTGCGGTCACCGGGCACAGTCCAGTCCAGCAGGTCCCATCGCGGGGTCTGCTCCTCCGGCGCGCTGCGTCGGACGTACGCCTGCGGCATCAGCACCTCCCGGGGGAGCGTGAGCAGGGCGTCGCGCACCGGGCCGGACTGCACGCCGAGCCGGGTGACCATCGCCGTCCGCGCCGCAGTCGCCTCGTCCGTCACCCGCTTGCCCTCTGTGACCGGGCCGTCTGCTTGGTGCTCATGACCACCCCAGCTCGGTGTAGAGACGGCCTTCGCGGATGCCGTCGATCGCGGTCCGGGTGTACGGCACGATCTGATCCGGCAGATGTGTCGGGTCCCACCAGTGCCAGGCCAGGCATTTGTCCGGCTCCCGGAGGTCCGTCTGCCCCGCCCACTCCCACGCACGAAAGACCAGTTGCAGGCGGGGCTGTGTGCCCGGCTCGTCGACGAGATGCACGGCGTGTACGAACTCGATGTCCTGGGGCCGGATCAGCAGGCCCGCTTCCTCCTCCGCTTCCCGGACCAGACCTGCAACGGCGCTCTCACCCTGCTCGCAGTGTCCGGCCAGGAAATGCCACAGCTCACCTGCGTAGGCGGAGTCGGGGTGACGAAGACCAAGCAGGACCTGGCCCTCGGTGTTCTCCAGATACAGATGCACCCCGATCACGGTGAACGCGTGCTTCCCGCTCGCAGGGGATGGTGGGAGGGAGCGCGGCGATGGGGATCTCCGGAGAGGGATGGCGGCCGTTGTGGAGGCCGCGCCGGGGCAGTGCGCTGCGTGGCTTTCGGTGTGGCGTTGCACAAGGTCGAGGGTCGAGGGGCTCAGCCGAAGCCGGGGCATGACTTCCGGCCTGAACCAGGCCAACATCACCCCTTCGGTCAGGCGGAGGGAAGTGGCATCGCCGTCCCAGTGAGCTGCGAAGATCTGGATGGGGATGGCCGAGCCGTCGGTTCCCGTCGCGGTCTCGACCGCGAACGGTTCGAGCACGGGGAGGTCGAGGCCGGCCTCTTCCATCAGTTCCCTCCTGACCGTGCTCTCCAGGGAGGCGTCAGCAGGCTCGCGGCCGCCGCCGAGCAGTGCCCACGATCCCGGCTCCCAGATGCCGGCAACATCATCGCGGAGATGCAGGAGGTACTCGCCGGCACTGTTGAAGATGAGTGCGGAGGCATTGGCCACTTCGAGTGGCCCTCTCTGGCCGACGTCGCTTGGCGCTGTGGTCTCGTTCACTGGTGCACCCTCTTGGAATCGGCTTCGGGGGCGGACTGGTAACCGGATGCTTGAAGGGTGAACATGGAGGCGTAGTCGCCGCCTTGGGCCATGAGTTCGTCGTGGGAGCCGGACTCGACAATGCGGCCGCTGTCGAAGACGTAGATACGGTCGCACTCGACGACGCTGGCCAGCCGGTGGGAGATCAGCACGGTGATCTGGTCGTCGCGGAGCTTTCCTCGCAAGACCGCTTCGTAGATGCCGTGTTCGGAGGGCGGGTCCACGCTCGCGGTCGGCTCGTCCAACAGCAGAACCGGCGCGTTCTTGTACAGGCCGCGGGCGACCGCGATCTTCGCCCACTGGCCGGCCGACAACTGCTGGCCGCCGCGGAACCTCTTGGACAGCAGCGTCTGCCACTGGCGGGGCAGGCCGGCGATGACCTCCTCCGCGCAGGAGGCCCGCGCGGCGTCCAGAGCCCGCTGTGGGTCTGCGTCGGTGAGGGTGCCGGTGGAGACGGTGAGGTTGGACAGGGCGCTGAACGGGAAGCGGACCGGGTCCTGCAGCACGCAGGCGACCTGTTTGTGCAGGGACTGCGCGTCCATGTCCAGCACGTTCACCCTGTCCCAGCACACGCTTCCCTTTTGCGCGTCGTACAGGCCGGCGAGGACTTTGGCGCACGTGGACTTCCCCGAGCCGTTGAGTCCGACGAACGCCACCGTCTCGCCTGCGGTGAGGGTCAAGGAGACGCTGTCCAGGGCCGGGGTGTCCTTGCCCGGGTAGGTGAAGGAGACGTCGCACAACGCGATCGTCTTCACGGTGGCGGGGGCGGTCATCTCGGCGGTGCGGGGCTGGAGTTGACGGCAGCGCTGCTGGAAGGCGAGGAGGTCGTCGACCCACATCGCATGTTCGTAGACGAGGTGGGCGACGTCGATGAGGCGTTTCAGAGCGGTCTGGCTGGTCTGGACGGCGAGGGCCGCGCCCGCGCCGGCCGCCAGGGGGAGCCACCCCGCGATCAGCATGGCTCCCAGGGCGGTGTAGGTGATGCCGATACCGACACCTCCGACGGCCCGCCCGGCCAGAGCGATCACGGCGGACTGCATGCCCAGACGGGTGTCCTCCTCGGCGATCTTGGTGACCAGCCTGCGGTGCTCGTCCAGGAGGGCGGGCTGGGCGGTGTCCGAGCGAAGCTCGGGGGCAGCTTCCGGTTCCAGCAGCAGCCACGAGAACACCCGCACCCGACGCTGAAGGGCGTTCCAACGCCGGTAGGAATGGAAGCGGGCCCGCGCGCTGCGGGCAGCAGCGGCTCCGGCCGGGATGACGGACAACAGCAGCAGTGGCAGGAGCAGCGGGTGGAGAACGCTGAGTACGCCGGCGGTGCCGATCAGCCCCAGCACGGCCGAGGCCAGGGCGACGACCTGGCCGACGATCTGCCGGGCGTAGAACAACCCTCTGTCGTTGGCCCGGTATGCCTCGTCATGCCAGTCGGGATCATCGACGACCGTCAGCCGTACATGCGCCGTCAACGCCAAGAGCTCACACTCCAGTGCCGTGCGAATCCGGGGCGTGACCCGGGCCTGGGCGGCCGCGACTCCGGCCTCGAGCAGGGCGCGGGCAGTGAGGAACGCGACCACGTACAGGATCTGTGGGACGGCGGTGCGGACCCGGTCGGGGGTGGCTCCCTGCGCGAACAGTTCCCGCAGGACCGCGACGGACGCCATCAGCCCGAAGGCGGTCATGGCCGCCGAGGCCAGCTGGAGGACGATCACCGCGAGGGTGGCGGTGCGGTCGGCCTGCCAGGCCAGCCGGCCGATCTGCCGCGTGATCTGCGGCAGCCGCGTCAGGACCTGACGCACCGTGGCCTTAGCGGCGGCGCCGTCGTAAAGGGACCAGTACGCCTCCTCCAACTCCTCCGTCATGTCGCCGTCCTGTGGGCCGGCGGGTACGGCGGCGGGGGGCAGCGGCAGCGGGGCAGACCGCGGTTCCGGTACGGCACTGCCACCGTTGCGCCCGGCATCGGTGGTCTCGCTCATGCCCCCCACCTCGTATCCGGGCGCGATGAGCGGCGGGCACCACGGGCGGCAGCGTCAATAACGCGCCCCAGGAAGCCCGTGGACACGCAGGGAACCAGCTGTCGATGTTCGATATCGGCAGGGGCGGTCACGGGGATGGCTGCGGGATGCATGGTTCCTCCAGGAGGGGCACTGATGAGTACAGGTGCTCTAAGAACGGCCCCGATCAGACCCCCGTAACGGGCACTTCGGGGGCAAATGGTGAACGTAAGTTCCAATCGCTGGCGCGAGCCATGTGGCCGTTGGCCTGTGCGCGCCTATGGGCACTCGAACAACCCCTGTCACTCCTTTGAGGCATTGCGGCGCCTTGATTGACAGGGGTGCGATCTGATCGCGGGCGCGGGCGCGGGCGCGGGCGCGGGTTTGGGCGCGGGTTTCGGAGGTGAAGGGGATGTCATCGGCGATGGGCGGCCGCTGCCCTGTATTGGCAGTTGGCTTCAGGGGGTCGGTGTCGCCAGGGCGGTGTTCCAGGCGTTGATCGCGTCGGGGGCGAGGAGCGGGGCGACGGGGGTGTGCAGGAAATCGCGCTCGACGAGGTAGAGGGCCGCTGCCCCGGCTTGGCCAGGGAAGGGCCGGAAGCGGTCGGTCGCGGTGCCGCTGGCGCGGATCGGCTGCATGGCGTGGGCCGGTGTGCACCCGGAAGAAGTCCGGTTCGATGACCCTGCTGCGATCGAATGGCGTGGCGGGGGCCAACCTTCTACGAACGCAAGCGGAGCGAGGGCAAGCGACACGTCCAAGCTGTACTCGCCCTCGCCCTCGCCCTTGCCCTCGCCCGTCGCCGCGTCAACGTCCTTTGGGCCCTGATCCGTGACCGGCGCCCATACGAGGTCATACCACTGCCGGTCACAGCGTCGCCGTGACCGTAGGCCCGCGCTGGGCAGAGCCGGGAAGGCCCGTGACATCCTTTGGCAGTGCTATTGAGTGATCACGCAGACAGTGTCGAACTCCACCCGCTGCGCTATCAATTCCCCGCAGTCCAGGGCGACCCTTACGACGACAACTGGCTAGTCATCGGCGGCACAGTGACAACTCCCGAGGGCAGCTGGTCCTTTACCGATCCGTGTCTGCTGACCGATGAGGCGCGCGCGGTGGCCGACTGGCTGCGAGCGGTGGCATCGGGGAAGGTGGCTGTGAACAGGCCTGGCGCCGAAGGCGAGTTGTCTCCGGACACGTGGTTCGTCGAGCCAGTCCTGGCCTTTAGCCTTGCCGACCACAGTGAGGGTGGAGCGGCAATTCGCGTTCACTTGTCCTTGGAAGCAGCACCCCCATGGCGGCAGGGTGATGGCGGAGGGGACATTTACCAGTACGTCGTGGAGGTGCGGCAGGACAAGGCTGCCCTCCTTCACGCAGCTGACCAGTGGGATCGTGCTCTCGCTTCCTTCCCAACCCGCTGATCAACGCCAGCCCTGCCCGGACGCGGTTCACTGGAGCTCAGCACAGGCTCAGCGGCTTGACTTCTCCATTGGGAAGCCGCTGAGTGCGGCAGGTGGTCAGCTGAGCAACACGTCGGCCGAATGTATGACCCTGCTTCATGTCAAACGCCTACATGGGGATCATGTTCCATATTTCGGATGCACCTCCCGACGAAAGGCGTGGCATGAAGTTCGCGGTCATCGGCGGTACCGGGCTGATCGGGTCGCAGGTCGTCAAGAATCTGAACGCCGCCGGGCACGAGGCGGTACCGCACTCGCAGTCCACCGGAATCGACGTCATCAGCGGTCAGGGGCTGGACGAGGCAGTGGCGGGGGCAGACGTCATCGTCAACCTGACGAACTCCCCGACCTTCGACGAAGCCTCCCTGGTCTTCTTCCAGACCTCGATGGACAACCTGTTGGCCGCGGGCCAGAAGGGCGGCATCCGTCACTTCGTCATTCTCTCGATCGTCGGCGTGGACCAGGTACCTGAGGTGGACTACTACCGGGCCAAAGCGCTCCAGGAGGACATCCTCACGGCTGGACCGATCCCCTACTCGATCGTCCGCGCAACGCAGTTCATGGAATTCATCGACGCGGTCCTGTCCTGGACCGCCGACAGCGACACCGTCCGGCTGCCCGCCACGCCGATCCAGCCGATCGCCTCCAAGGACGTGGCCGACGCGGTGGCAGAAGTCGCAGTGGGTGCCCCGCTGGGGGGCATTCGCAACATCGCCGGACCCGAGGTCTTCTCCCTGGACGATCTGGGCCGCATCACCCTGTCCCACAAGTCCGACGGCCGCACCGTCCTCACCGATCCCACCGCCGGCATGTTCGCTGTCGTCAAGGGTGACGTCCTCACCGACAAGGACGCCCACCTCGCCCCCACCCGCTACGCCGACTGGCTCTCCTGAACCGCTCGCGCCCTCCAGCTTCCAGTTCGGCCAGACACGGACGATCCAGGTAGCCGACAGGTGCTCCATGTCATGAGCGCTGTATGGCTTCGTTCACGAGATGGGTTCCGGCTCACTTTCCGTGAAGCGCGGACTGTGAGTCAGGGGCTGACGCCGGATCGGGAAGGCCGAAGCCCCGAGCCGTGCCCGGCCCGGGGCTTCGTGCGCACGCGGATATCAGCGGTTCAGCGTGTGAGGAGGTGGCGCGGCAGCAGTCGGTCGGCCGATGTGGACGAGTGCGTCCAGGACCCGGAAGGACCGCCGGCACTCAGATGGATCCTGACCGCCGACAGATTGGGACGGGTCACCCCTCTTGCCAGGAAGCGCTGCCTGCCCCTGTGCCACCACTGCATTCGCCCTCGGAGGTGCCGCGCTGACCGGAATTCAGCGTGATCCACTGGCCGACCGTGTCCGGCCACGTGCCGCAGACGATGGTTGCTCGGAAGGCGACTGCGCGGTTGGTGTTGTTGGTGCAGTCCGCGAAGCCTTTGTAGCCGTCGACCCACGTGCGGCAGTTCAGGTCGTTGGTCGCCGCGCCGGGTGCTGCCTCGGTGGTGTGGGCGGATGCGGGGGCACCCGTCGAGAGCAGGGCAGCCACGATGAGGGCACCCAGGGTGACAGGCATCTTGCGTCGCATCAGATACTCCTTGGCAGGGACTTCTCTCGGGTCTGTGCCCCGGCAGTGCTCTCGTGGTGCTGGATGTAGTGCTCGATGAGGTAACCGGATACTTCGCCGGAGGGTACGGCGTACTGAACAGCACGCCCCATCGCGCGAGGATCGGCCATCTAATCGGCCGTCTAATCGGCCGTCTCGGGGCAGCCTCCTCGTGCTGTCCATGCGGCCCGGCGCAGTGTGCCGCGGACATTACGGTCAGTCAGCCCTTCACGGAAAGTGAGCCAGAACCACGACTCGTGGATAAAGCCACGCCTGGGGCGACCTGACCCTCCTGACATCCAGCGGCGAGGCGAGAGCCGGTGTCGGCTCAACCGGGCGGCCTACCGGCGCCGCAACGTCGCCGAACGCTGCTTCTGTTTTGATCACGAGCGTGGTTAACGGCCGCGCCGGACGAAGCGCAGGAGGAGGGGCCGAGCGCACGACACCCAAATGACCGGGTCATCGGACGAAGCTCGAAGCCTCCGCTGCGGACGAAGCTTGAAGCCTCCGCTGCGGACGAACCTTGAACCTTCCACTGTGGACGAAGCTTGAAGCTTCCGCTGCGTGTGAGCCGCGGGTGACAAACAGTCTGCTCGCGCGCCCATGTCCCATAGGGCTCGTCTAAGCGGTTACGACGAAGTCAAATGCTGATCCGCAGCGGCCGAGTCGTTACCCAGGGCCTGCCGCATCGGCCTGCGCGCGAGACAGCTTGCGAGCACAACTGTCCAAACGGCGAGAAGGAGCGCCTGAAGCCGTTCGGCAAGGCCGAGCCACCAGTTGATGTGCCGTGTGTGAAATGCGATCACGGCGCACATCAGCCAGAAATTGACGGCCCATTGGGCCATGCAGATGGGCGCTCCGTAGCGGGCGAGCACGGGCCACTCGTTGTATCGGCGGGCGGCGATAGTGAGTGAGGTCATCGCGGTGAGGAACGCGGACACGGCCACACCGCTGGTCACTGCATGCACGGTGTGGGAGACGGGTGCCAGGCCAGCGTCATCAAGGGCGAAACATGAGTAGTCGGCCACCAGCGCGCAGCTCAGCGGATACCGCGAGTCCAAGACGGTGGCCACACCGAACAGCGAGAACGCGGCCCAGCCGGCCGTCACCCACGGACGATGCTCCAGGCACAGCAGTGCAAGGGCGGAGGCGGCGATCGCACAGCTGCCGGAGATCAGATCGGTGGTCCGGAATACGTAACCGTAGGGCTGGTCTGTCGCAGCCAGTTCACTGACGTACGTATACATCGGGTCTTCGCCGGTGATCAACACGATCTCCGTGATCCAAGCCGTGTAGAGAACCGCACACATCACGAGGAGCACTGCGATGAGTCGCCGACCACGAGGCACAGAGGACACGATGTCATGAGGGTGGGCGTGCTGCTGGATGACTCGGCCGAGGCCGGGGTACCTGGACCGCTCCCGAGCTGTGCGGGTGGTTACCAACAGGTGTGGTGTGTGCTGCCCGCTCCTCACAGCAGGAGGCGGGGGGCAACGGGTGGTTGCCTCGGCAACCTGGCCGCCCTTGCTTCCCACCCTGCACACGGCGAGGGCGCTCCGAACCTCCCGTTCATCCGTTCGGGTGAACGGATACGGAGGGCGCATCTCCGGTGTTCGGTTGCGCAGACTGCGGACATGGTACGAAAGGTCGCCAGCACCTTACGCCGTGCTCTCGCTGCTGTTGCCCTGGCCACCGGGGGAGCCCTGCTCCCCTCTGCCTCCGCGCAGGGGGAGCCCCGCCAGTCATCCGCCGGGAGCGATTGGGGCACCGTCATGCCGACGACCGACGACCGACGACCGACGACCGACGACCGACGACCGACGACCGGCGGCATTCAGGCGGACTCCTGGGCCGTGAGGAGCAAGGTCTCCGGCGGCGAGGGCGGCACCATGGTCATGCGTGCCCACTACCCGCGGGTGGGCACCATCCCCACTGAGAACGCCGGCCCGTCGATCGTCGCAGGTCCTTCGAGGCATCTGAGGTCGCCACCCGCACCTGGGGCCACAAGTACGCGGACAGCACGGCGGACCTGGAGGGGCATCCCGAGCGCGGTGCAGCCTATGCCTCCGCGATACCCCATCTTTGAGCTTGCGGCCCATCCCAGGTGGCCGGTCTGGTGGCAGCCACCTGGCGGGCGGTCTGTGCGCGGCGATCGTCCAGAGCCGGAACGAGGGCCTGCATGCCCGCGTCCCGGTGGCGTGCCGCAGCCCCAGTTCGCACTTCCGCTGGGGACTTGGGGCTGGCCCTGCGTCTCTGGTCCTCGCCGTCGAGCGATGGACGTAGCGAGCCGGGCGTACGGCTTCGGGGGAGGGTGCCCTGGCCGCGGATGACGGGACCGCCGGTGGGGAGGGATCGACGGTCGGTCTTCGGCCAAGATCGATGGTTGGTACGTGGTCCCACCCTTTCAGATGGGAGACTCGGCCCGACACACGGAGCGTGACCATTCCTCGGCGCCACCGTGTGCACACCGGACCGGTGGACCATGGCCCGGAACGGAGCCGGGGATCGGGAAATCGGGGGGTCTGGATGAAGGTGTTCGTCGTCGGAGCCAATGGGTTCATCGGAAGTGCCCTGGTTCACCGGATCCTCACCACCACCGACTGGCAGGTCGTGGGTCTCGACACCGGCGAGCACCGGCTGATCTCTTCGCTCGGACATCGCAGTTTAGCCTTCCGGCAGGGGGATCTGACGGTCGAGCGGGGCTGGGTGGACCGGCAGATACGCGAATGCGACGTCGTGGTACCGCTGGCCGCGATAGCCGTACCGGTCAGCTATCTCCGCGACCCGCTGTCGGTCTATGAACTCAACTTCGAGGAGAACCTCCGGATCGTTCGCCAGGCGGCGCGCTCGGCGACCCGGGTGGTCTTCCCCTCCTCCTCGGAGGTGTACGGGATGAGTACGGATCCACAGCTCGACGAGGACACCTCGCCCCTGGTCCACGGGCCGATCCACAAGCAGCGCTGGATCTACGCCACTTCGAAGCAACTCCTCGACCGGCTGATCTGGGCCTACGGAGCCTCCGAGGGTCTGCGCTTCACGCTCTTCAGGCCCTTCAACTGGATGGGGCCGCACCTGGACGACCTCGCCGCGGCACCGGACGGCGGCTGCCGGGTGGTCACCCGCTTCCTCGGCAACATCCTGCAGGGCCGGCCGATCGAACTCGTCGACGGCGGTCACCAGCGCCGCGCATTCACCTATATCGACGACGGCATCGACTGCCTGATGAAGATCCTCAAGGATCGCTCCGGCGCCGCAGACGGCCGGATCTTCAACATCGGCAACCCGTCCAACGACATCGCGATACGTGATCTAGCCAGCGCTCTGATCGACGCCGTCGCCGCTCACCCGCAGTGGAGGGAAAGGGCCCTGGCCACACCCCTGGTCGAGGTGCCGGCCGACGAGCACTACGGCCCGGGGTACGAGGACGTACGCACCCGGCTGCCCTCGATCGAGCGCGCCCGCACGCTGCTGGGATGGCAGCCGCGCACCGCCCTGGACGAGGCGCTGCGCAGGACGGTCGCCCATCACTGCGCCGACAGCGGCCCGCAGCACGGTGCGCTGATCCAGCCGGCCCGGTGAGGTGGCGTTGTCATGACGGACGTCGCCGTGAAACGCGTCGCCTTACTCGGCAAGGGCAGCCTGGCGATACACGCCGGCGAGCTCGTGGCCCGCGCCCCCGACATGTCCCTGGACACGGTGGTACCGGTCGCCGACGAGCCCGACTGGGACACCGGACTCTCCGACCACGCCGCCCGTCACTGGCCCCATGCGCTCCTGCTGCCCAGCGGCGACTGGCGCGAACTGGAACCCGATCGCTACGACTTGGTCCTGAGCATCCTCTACGACCGGATCATCGGGCGCCGTCTCATCGAAGGCAGCGGGCGCGCCATCAACCTCCACCCCGGCCCGCTGCCCCGCTACCGGGGCGTCAGGCCCGTCAACTGGGCCCTGCGCAACGGCGAACGGATGCACGGTGTGACGCTCCACGAAATCGACGAGGGCATCGATTCCGGCCCGGTCCTCGCCCAGGCACTGTTCACCATCTGGCCGGAGATCGACGAGGTACGCGATGTCTGGGCGCGGTCAATGGCCGTCGCGCGCACCTTGCTGGACGAGACGCTGCCGCGCTTCGACCGTATCCCGGCCGTCCCCCAGGACCAGGCCAAGGCCCTGACGTACTACCGCGCCCAGAACCATGAGCTCGGCGACCGTTCCGACTGGACCCGCGCCCAGTCGACCTCCCTCCTCAAGGCGGACCACAATGCGAAGTGACGGCCCCCGCTCCCGGCCCCATCCCCTGCCCTTCGCCCGTCCCGACATCGGGGGCGACGAGATCGCCGAGGTGATCGCCACCCTTGAATCCGGCTGGCTGGCGACCGGCCCCCGGGCGGAGCGCTTCGCCGCGGACTTCGCGGCCTACGTCGGCGCCGACTTCGCCGTGCCGGTCTCCTCCGCGACCGCCGGGCTGCACCTGGCCCTGCTGGCGAACGGGGTACGCCCCGGCGACGAGGTCATCACCACCCCGATGACTTTCGTCGCCACCCTCAACGCGATCGTGCACTGTGGCGCGGTGCCTGTTCTCGCCGACATCGACCCCGGCACCCGCAACCTCCGCACAGAGGAGGTCGAACGGCGCATCACGCGCCGCACCCGGGCGATCGTGCCGGTGCACTTCGCGGGACAGCCGGTCGACCTCGACCCGCTCCTCGATCTCGCCGCCGCATCCGGCCTCGCGGTGATCGAGGACGCGGCGCACGCGGTCGGCGCGGAGTACCGAGGCCGGAAGATCGGCTCGCTGGCCGGCACCACGGCGGTCTTCTCCTTCCACCCCAACAAGAACATGACCACCGGCGAGGGCGGCATTATCACCACCGCCGACGAAGAGGTGTTCCGCACCGCCGACCGGCTGCGCTTCCACGGCCTGGACGGCACCCAGCCCGCCGTCCCCGACATGCCGCTGCCCGGCTTCAAGTACAACATCACCGACATTCAAGCGGCGCTCGGCATCCACCAGCTGAGAAGGCTGGAGGGCTTCCTGGCCGAACGCGAACGCCTCGCCCTCCGCTACACGAAGGCGCTGTCCGACCTACCCGGCCTGCTCCTCCCCGCCGTCGCCGACTACCCGATGCGGCACGCCTGGCACCTGTACGCACCCCTGCTCGACATCGACCGACTCCCCATCGATCGCGCGACGTTCGCCAACCGGCTACGCGAACACGGCATCGCCACCGGCTACCACTACCGGGCCGCACACCTCATGTCGTACTACGCCGACCGGTTCGGCTGGACTCCGCAAGACTTCCCCGAGGCATCCTTCGTCTCCGACCGCACCGTCTCGCTGCCCCTCTTTCCGGGCCTGAGCGACAACGACCAGGACGACGTCATCGCAGCGCTGCGGCGGGTGCTGTAGGGCTACGCCGTTGACCGTCCTCACGGAATTTCTGTCTGATCCCGTAACTCATCAACAAAGCCACTCCAGGGCTTCCGCGTGCGGGTAACCCCGCCATTCCTAGGCGCCGATGACGGGGGCGAGGTAGCCGTGCAGCGCCTTCTTCAGCTCGGCGATCATCGCCGGGCGCTCGATGCTGTTCGCGACGAGTACGAGCGGCCCCATGGCCTGGAAGATCTGAATGCTCACCAGGGCCGTGCGGCGGCGGCCGTCCGATGGTAGCGCGGGGGCACGGTCGCTGATCATGGTTTCGATCCGGCCGAGCATGGCTGCCTGGATGGGCCGGGCTGCGTCCGTCAGGCCGTTGGGCATGTCGGGGCGGGCGAAGAGTGCCCTGAATCCGGGGTTGGCGATGTTGAAACCGATGATCGGATCGACGATCCGGTCGAGTACTTCGGCGAGGCTGATCGCGGCGAAGTCGATCGTGTCAAACGCCTCGGTGCGACGCCAACTGCTGCCCACGCTCGCGCCGCACTTCACTCGCGTCAACGGCACCATCCGTGTCGAGGTCGGAGGCGGCGACGAGGTCTTCCGACAGACGATGGAGCGAGCCCGGCAAGACTTCCTCCGCGCCGAGCTCGTGATTCTGCCGATGGTGCTCCTGTTGCTCTGGTGGGTCTACCGCCGGCTCTCGGCCGCACTGGTGACCATCGGCATCGGGCTCTTCGCGGTGCTCGGCTCGCTGGCGCTGCTTCGCGCCGTGGTGGCGTTCACGGACATCTCCACCTTCGCTTCCAACATCGCGCTGGTGATGGGCATAGGCCTGGGAGTCGACTACGGGCTCTTCATGGTCTTCCGCTTCCGCGAAGAACTGCGGCACGGCGCCGAAGTCGAGGAGGCGGTCGCCCGCACCGTACGGGGCGCCGGCCGCACCGTGCTGTTCAGCGGTGTCACTGTCGCGGCGTCCCTCTCCGTCCTCCTAGCCTTCCCCTTTCCCTTCCTCAGTTCCTTCGCCTACGCGGGCGTCGCCGTCGTCCTTGCCGCGGTACTCGGCGCCACGGTTCTGCTGACCGCGGCACTCGCCCTCCTGGGCCGCCGGGTCGAACGCCGGGGGCCGACGAAGCCCGAGGCAGCGGGATTCTGGTTCATCGCCGCGAACCGCGTGATGCGCCGCCCGCTGATGTTCGGAGGGGCCGCTCTCGCCCTGCTGCTCCTCCTCGGCTCCCCGTTCCTCGGCGTGCGCTTCGGGCTGCCGGACGACCGGGTCCTGCCCGCCTCGGCGCAGGCACGTCAGATGTACGACCAGATTCGCACTGGATTCACGACAGAGGAGGCCGACGCCATCCAGGTGGTGGCGCCCAAGGGGGACGACGGTGCCTCCGGCCCGTACGCCACGAAGCTATCCCGTATCCAGGGTGTCGTCCGCGTGGACTCGGCTGCGGGCTCGTACGCCGCTGGGCAGCGCGTCACGTCCTCCACCGGAACTTCCTACACCGCCAAAAGCGGTGCGGGCACCAGGCTGGTGATCACCGCCTCCTCGAAGCGACTGGAGTCAGACGCCGGCGGCTTGGTGCACGCCATACGAGCGGTTCAAGCGCCGTTCGCGGTAGAGGTCGGAGGATACCCGGCAGAACTCATTGACTACCGTGACGGCGTCACCGAACGACTTCCCTTGATCGCGGGCCTCATCATCCTCGTCACCTTCATCGTCCTGTTCCTGATGACCGGCAGCGTTCTCGCACCACTGAAGGCGACCGTACTCAACGTGCTGAGTCTCTCCGTGATGTTCGGCGCACTCGTCTTCATCTTCCAGGAAGGCCACCTGTCAGACCTCCTTGGTTTCACCCCCACCGGCACGATCGAGCCGAGCATCCCCATCTTGATGTTCTGCATCGCCTACGGACTGTCCATGGACTACGAGGTCTTCCTCCTTGCACGTATCAAGGAGGAGTACGACCGCACCGGGGACGCGGTGGGAGCCGTCCCAGTCGGTGTCGCACGCAGTGCGCCACTCGTCACGGCAGCGGCCGCCATCCTTGCGATCTCCTTTGCGGCATACGCCGCTGGGGACGTGGCCTTCCTCAAGCAACTGGGAATCGGGATGGCCCTCGCGGTAATTGTCGACGCCACCGTTGTTCGGGGCGTGCTGCTACCAGCATTCATGCGGCTTGCCGGCCGGGCCAACTGGTGGGCTCCAGAACCACTGCGCAGGCTGCACCGCCGCTTCAGCTTTTTGGACGAGAACACGCCACAACCGCGTCCGAGGCAGACAACCTTGAAGTGATGTCCTTCATCCCAGAAGGATCGCTGAAGTGGACGTGTGGGTATCCGAGCTGAAGTCGTTGCTGGCCCGGATAGCGCAACTACGTTGCCCCGTGAACTCCTTGCGGAGGGCCGGCGCACCACAGCTACCCGAGGCAACCCCGGTTCCAGGGCGCTGAAACCATGGCGAAACCGCGCTGAATGCGCCCTGCCGCAACCTCTGCGGCATGACGACAACGACATCGCACTCCCTCGGCATCGCGGCCGAGGGGCTGCGCAAGGCCTACGGGGACAAGACGGTCCTCGACGGCGATCTGGCGGTGCCGGCCGGCACCATCACCACCCCGTATCTGGAGGAGGCCGACGAGCTCGCCGACCGCATCGCAGTACTGAGCGACGGCAAGATCGCCGCCGAGGGGAGCGCCGACGAGCTGAAGCGGCTCATCCCAGGCGGGCGCGTGCAGCTGCGGTTCGCCGTACCCGGTCGCGTACCAGTCCGCCGCCTTCGCCCTGCGCGAGGTCACCGCGGACGACTCGGTGCTGTGGCTGCAGATCCCCAGCGACGGCAGCCAGCGCGCGCTGCGCACCATCCTCGACTGGCTGGACTCGGCCGGAACCAAGGCGGACGAGCTGACTGTGCACTCTCCCGACCTCGACGACGTGTTCTTCGCCCTGACCGGCGGCACCAACGTGCCCAACCAGTCCAAGGAGGCAGTGCGATGAGCGCCCTCTCCCTCGCCGTACGCGACTCGAACACCATGCTGCGCCGCAACCTGCTGCAGGCGCGGCGCCCTGGATGCTGAGGGAGCAGTCGAGGTGCTCATCGTCGCCTACATGGGCCTCGCTCTGGCTGGCCTTTCCGCTGTGTTGGTCGATCATTGTCCGGAGTCCCTCCTGGCGTGAGATGCGAGACAAGCAAGAGGCTCGTGCCCAAGAAGGGCTTGAAGCCCTTCGGAGGCAGCTTAAGGAGGAGACACGGCTGTCCGCTTCGCCGGTGGAACTCCCGGGGGAGGAAGAAGCCTTAGCTGCCTACAGGCGAGCGCAGGCCGGTCCTACGCCTGCCCGCCGCTTCCGGCTCTTCCGGCTCTCGCTCAATGCCGCCATCGCCGGACTCGCGTTTGGTGGTGTGGCCGTCGCGGCCGGCACCGGCATGTGTCCCGCGCCGTTCGACTGCACGGCGCAAGCCAATGGCGCGACCGACACGGGGGCCGTGGCGGCCGGGTTCGGGGCGCTGCTGGCAGGTATCGCAGCGCTCGGGACGCTGCTCCTGGACTGAAAGAAGTTCCGGCAAGGAGACGATCCGCCACCCCCTGCAGGGCCCCTCCTCCGAGCCCCGCTGACCCACCACCTCCCTCCCCTCCGGCACAGCCCCCGCCCTCCGGTACTCAGCCGCCGGCCCTTTCCCCGCGAAGAGATGGCTACCTGTAGTCGCCGACAGCCCAGAGCTGCACAGAGAGCTACACGCCACCTGGCCGCAGCTATACGTGAACTGGGTTCTGATACCCGCGAGTTCGCGAAAACCGAAGGTAGTTCATCGGGAACCTGAGGGTCCGATGCCGCCATTCTCAGCGATAGACCCATGGGGTCATGGGGAGGACGCTGGGTCGGCTTCGGCAGGGGGAGGCCTCTTGGAGTCCGCGTGGCGGAGGACGGCCAGTCGAGAAAACCGATCGACAGACGAGTCCACGAGGCACTGTGATGGCTCCGACTGCCCGCCGCATGGAGCGGGCCAACCGCAGGAGTTGCTCTTGGCAACCGGGAGAACCGCGGACCCCCGCCCCGCGATCGATGCCGCACTGGCCAGGCGCCTGGTCGATACGCAGTTCCCGCAGTGGGCCGAGTTGCCTCTCAGGCTACTCGACCCGGCCGGTTCGGACCATGTGATCTACCGGCTGGGCGAGGACCTGTCCGTCCGGCTGCCCCGCCATGCGGGGGCCATCAGGCAGGCCATGAAGGAGTCTGAGTGGCTTCCCGGGCTCGCCCCGCACCTGCCCCTGGCCATCCCAGTCCCGGTGGGGGTGGGGGAGCCCGACTTCGACTATCCGTGGCCGTGGGCGGTGTCCGGCTGGCTGGACGGCGAGGTGGCGACTGCCGAGGCCCTGGCCGACTCGTCCCGGGCTGCCGTCCAACTGGCGGAGTTCCTCACCGCCCTTCAGGAATTCGTGCTCGAGGACTTCCCGCTCGACGACGCTCGCGAGGACCTGACCGGTCGGCCGCTGGCCGACCGGGACCGCGCGACGCGGGCCGCTATCGCGGAGGTCGACGGTACGTTCGACGCCGCGGCCATGACCGAGCTGTGGGACGCGGCGCTGAGCGCCCCCGGATGGGATCGCCCTCCGGTCTGGTTCCACGGCGACTTCCACACCGGCAACCTGCTGACCGTCAACGGCCGCCTCAGCGCGGTCATCGACTTCGGCGGGCTCGGCATCGGCGACCCGGCCTGCGACCTGACCATCGCCTTCACCCTGATGTCTGCCGGGAGCCGGGCTGCCTTCCGCGCCACGCTCGGCGTCGACGACGCCACCTGGACCCGGGGCCGCGGCTGGGCCCTGGCCACCGGCCTGAACGCCTACACCTCCTACGCCGCCGTCAACCCCCGGGTCGCCGCGCAGACCACCCGCCAGATCACCGAGGCTCTGATCGGCTGATCAACCGATCCCAGGACCTGCGGGATCATGGCGAACGCCCTGGGCCATGTTTCGGGCTCAGGTCCGAGGAACTTGCGGGCGGAGTCCGCGTAGCGGATAGCGGCCTTCTCATCGATGCCGAAGACGAGCGCGAGGTGGAGCGGGGCGGCGCCGTGGGTGAGCGCCTCTTCGAGCTGTCGGTCGGCGCGGAGCCGTTCGAGGGTGGTGGTGAGGTTGCGGGTGGCCCGGGTGGTCCAGAGCCTGCCGGCCGGGCCGAGCTCGACGGCGGTCTTCTGAGTGATCAGCAGGTGCGGGTTGACTGTGTCCGGCCGGTGGCTGCGGCGGTGGTCGAGCCAGTCCAGGACAGCTCGGCGGGTGAGGTCGTCGAGCGGGCGGACATGGCCGCCGACGATGATGCGCCGGTTGCCCAGGTCGATGTCGATGTCGATGTCGGTGTCGTCCAACTGCATCGTGCGGAACGTCTTCGGCCCGTGCCGCGTGGACGGCAGCCAGGGCGACGATGAGCCTGATGTCTGGGGTGGTGGCGGTGGTGTTGGCCTCGTCGATGTCCGCCTGGGCGAGGGCTTGGAGGACGCCGCAGGTCTGTCGGGGGACACGGATCCGGATCGTGGGGTTGCGGAAGATCTGGCCGTTCTTCTTCGCATGCCGAAAACAGCGACCGCAGGGCGACGATCCGGCTCTCGCGCTGTTTGCCGGTGACAGCGTCCCGGGCCGCGATGATGTCCTCCCGGATGACCTCGCGCAGGTGGTCGTATGGGCTGGACCACTCCAGCAACACCGGCTGGATCTCACTCAGGTAGGCGCCCATGCCGTGTGCCGGGAGCGAGGCTCGGACCGCGGGCCACTGTCGAGGAGAGTGCGAGCCCAGGCTTCTACGGCCCGGCGAATGCCCGGAGCCATCCCGTCGGGTTTCCGTTCTAGCCACCGGTCGACTGCGGGGGCACGGTCGTCGGTGAACAGGCCAAGGAGGTCGAGGACTTCGGTGGTCCGCACGATCGGAAGCCCGCGGACGCGCAGGGCCGAGAAGAGCTCGGAGTAGGAGTACCGGATCGACTCACCTTCGCCCTAGTCGGACAGCACGATCACCAGGGCTCGATTCACGTCGCCGGCGATCCAGCGGTTCCAGCCGCGGGCCTCTCCCAGTGCCCGAGCGGTCTTCCGGGCCCGGACCAGCCAGGGATTGGCCAGGTCGGCATGCCACTCCCGGTCGCACCGGCGGAAGTCCCGAGTGGCGGTGAAGAGCGTCGGTTGCATCCATTGGGCCTGGTAAGCAGGCAGCCGCTTCTAACGTGTGCACCATGACGTCCACCGATCGGCCTGGAGGTGCCATGCCCCTGCAGATGAAGTTGACCGCGATAACACTCGACTGCCCTGATCCGCTGGCTCTGGCGGCGTTCTATCAGCAGGCAACCAGCCTTGAACCCCACCCGAAATCAGACGCTGACTTCGCCGGTCTCAGCCGTGGGGACGGACTCCTTATCGGCTTTCAACGGGTCGACGACTACCGGCCTCCGCACTGGCCCGACCAAACTGTTCCCCAGCAGTTCCACCTCGACTTTGCGGTCGAGGACTTGGACGAGGCCGAGGCCCGGCTGCTGGAGCTGGGCGCGGGCAAGCCGGGTCACCAGCCGGGTGAGGACAGGTGGCGGGTCTTCACCGATCCGGCAGGGCATCCGTTCTGCCTGGTCCGGCGCTGAGGACGGATCGCCAGCTCAGTGGCTTTCGTGCGAAATCACGATCGGAGCCAGATGAGGAGGGCGGCGGCGGTGACGGTGACGGTGAGGTGACGGTGCCGAGGAAGAGATATCTGCATTCGTCGTAGCGGGTTGCGACGGCCCTGAACTGCTTGAGCTTTCTGATGGCCCGCTCGACCGTGTTGCGATCTTTGTACCGGAGCAGGAGACGGGGGCAATCGACCGATTCCGCCCCCGCTCACCATTCGACCAGTGCCCAGATGAACCGCCCGCCACCGCGGCAGCTAACTCGCTCCGTCCCTGCTGACGCGGTCAGGAGCCGTGGATGATCCGGGCGGTGGTCACGGCACCGTCCTCCAGATCCCACTCGGTGAGAAGTTTGCCGTACTCGCCGCCGTCGATGAGCGTGTTGAGAGCCCTCTGGAGGGCGTCGCGTAGCGCGGTATGGGACCTGTCGATGGCCATGCCGACGGGTTGCTCCTCGGTCAGGTCGCCGTCCGGCAGGCGAAACTCGCCACCGAACTCCTTCGCCTCGTGGACGGCGTACGGAAGGTCGGTGACCACCGCGTCTATAGAGCCGTCGCGGAGGAGCTGCGAGAGCTCGAAGATGTCCTCGGAGGACTGCTTGATCGGTTTCGGGCCGCACTCCTTGTAGGACGTGTTCCGGACCGCTTCCCCATCTTCGGAGTAGAACGGGGCGACGTGCATGCCGCAGAGGTCGGCCCACGAATGGATGTCCTGGGCCGTCTTCCACGGTGCGTAGACCGTGTATCCGTAGTCGAAGTAGTGGATGAAGTCGGCGTTTCGCCGTTCCTTCGCATCGAAGGAGGTGTACTTCGAGCTTGGCATCACTACGTCGTAAGCTTCCCCAAGCCGATCGAGCGAGACGTTGGGGATGCCGACGATCCTCACCCGCAGGCCGAGTTGGTCGCCGAGTGCTGTGGCCAGGTTAGGTTCAAGGCCGACCCAGTCGCCGTCTTTGGGGACGCCGTCGTACTCCCCGTCCTCGATCCAGCCGCTGTCGTCGGCGGCGTCCGTGAGGGCATGGTCACTACCGCTTCTGTCGCCCTCCACGGCCACCGTGAGGGTTCCGGGCACCACGAGCTGAAGTTTGTTCGCCGGCCGGCCCGAACTCCCGTCCTCGCCTGCCGCCTCTTTGCCATCGCCAAAGGGATGGCCCAGGGCGTACGCCGTGACCGCCGCCAGGCCAGCGGCCACCATCGCCGCCCCGGCGATCAGCCAGACACGCTTACGGCGGGGCAAGGATAGACGGGCGGGCTGCGCGAGGGGTTGCGGCTCCGGCCCTGGATCCGGAACCGGCAGCGGTGCGGACTGGGTGGGCTGGTCCGTCGCAGGAAGCTTGGCCGTTTTTCCCTCGCCGCCCTCCGCAGCGCCGGCCAGCATCGCATCGAGTTGCTCGACGGAGGGCCGCGCCGCCGGGTCCGGTACGAGGAGCTCCGTCAACACGGGCGCCAGGGCCCCGGCTCGGACAGGCGGTGGCACTGCACCGTCGAGTATGGCCGCCACGGTGGCCAGCGAGGTCTGCCGACGCATCGGGTTGTGACCCTCGACGCAGACGTACAGCAACATGCCCAGCGACCACAGATCCGAGGCAGGGTCGTCGTCTGTGCCCCGGATACGTTCGGGGGCGAGGTACTCCGGCGTGCCGATGAGTTCTCCGGCCGCGGTCAGTGGCGCGGAGCCGACGGCGGAGTCCACTGAGCCGGTTCGCTGCAGGGCGGCGATTCCGAAGTCGGTGAGTACCGCGTCCCCGTCCGGGCGCAGCATCACGTTGGCGGGCTTCACATCGCGGTGGCGGATGCCGGCGGTGTGAGCGGCGTGTAGGGCGGCCAGCACCTGGCGGCCGACCCGGGCCGCCTCCTGCGGCGTCAGGAGCGTCCCCTCGTCCAACAACTTCGCCAGGCTGCTACCCGGCACCAGCTCCATCACGAGCCACGGGTAGGAATCTTCGCCCTCATCAATGACGTGATGGATCGTCACCACATGGGGGTGGCTGAGCCGAGCCAGTGCCCGGGCCTCGCGCAGCACGCGTTCGCGCAGCACCCGCGACGCGTCGGAGCCCTCGGGAGCCAGTTCCGGAGCTAGCGGGCGGACCTGCTTGACCGCGACCTCCCGATGCAGCGCGATGTCCCGCGCCCGCCACACCGTGCCCATCCCGCCGCTGCCCAGCCGCTCCACCAACTCGAAGCGCCCGTCGATGACCCGCCCGCTTTCCCCATCGATCACGCAAGGAGCGTACGCGCCCGGCTCGTCCCCCGGCACCCCGCTTCAGTCGCCGTACTCCGGGAACGCCAGGCCGAGTTGACGTGACTAGCCGTTATGCCGGCGTGCGGCGGCGACAGTGCCCGTCCGCCAGATGCTTCGCTACCTGCCGCAGTTGGTCCGTGCGCATCTGTTCCCGGGACACCCCGTAGCCGCGCAGTACCTCGACCGGCAGGCCGAGCTGGCGGGCCAGCCGCCCCACCGCCGCTGGCGGGGCAGAGGGAACCTCGTCCGGCACGAAACCCAGCCACGGCAGTGTGCACAACTGCACGGCGGCGCCGAGAACCGTCTGGGGACGCAGGAACTTCCGCAGGAATGCCTCATCCGCCGAAGTGTGGTGACTGCGGCTGCGTGATCTTCTTGGTGGGCAAGGCTCTCGACGACGGGCTGTGCAGACTCTGCCGCGAAGAGGCCGAATCCGAAGACGCTGGGGTCCAGGAGCCGTTGGACTCGGTGAAGTGTCTGGGCGCGGATGGCGTGCCCTGCGGCCGCGAGGCACTGCCGACCCGGTCTGTCTGCGCCCGGCACCGCGCCCGGGAGCTAGCCGAGGCGGTGGCATGACCCCGTCACCACGAGCGGACGGTTCCACTCTAAGATCGTGCGACTGAACGTTGCCTGCCTGCGCGCTGCCCAGCCAGCCAACGGAAACGTTTCAACGGGGAGGAAGACATGCACACGTGGACTCGTGCCGTGCCGGCGGCGGTGGGCGCCGTGGCGCTGGCCGTCGCGCTGACCGGCTGCAGTAACTGGGTTTCGGGGAAGGGCCGGCACAGCTCCGGCTCCCATTCCCCGGACAGCAAGACGACCTACCGCCTGGGCGAGGCCAGCCCGCCGCAGGAAAGCCACATGCAGAAGACCGCGAACAGCACGTTCACGGTCACGCCGACGAAGGCGCAGACCGGAACGAAGGCCGACATGGACAACTCCGGTCTGGAGAAGGACAAGGACAAGGGCCCCAAGGTTCCCGTGTACGTGTGGGCCACCCTCACTCACAAGAGCGGCAAGGCCCTGGAAATCGGTGACATGGACAGCGACCTGGTCGTCAGGACGGACGCAGGCGAGCGCACCAGGGCCCTCATCGTCATCATGGGCGACGCCACGTGGCCGAACTGCCCGGCGCCTGACACGGGGAAGAAGCTGAGTGTGGGGCAGTCGGAGAAGATCTGCACTGCCTTCCTCATACCCGAGGGGCAGAAGGTTGCCGCAGTCGAACTGAGCCAGGGCTTCAACGCGGCCCCGCTGGAGTGGCCGGTCAAGAACTGAACCATGGCCGGGGCCTCGCCGAACCCAGTGGTTGGGCCCCCACCGCTCGCCGGCATCCGACAGTTCCTGGCGACGTATCGCCCCGCGATGATCTGCCACTCCAGATCATTTGAAGTCGCAACCTGGTAGGACTCCGTTAGGTCTGTCTCGATCTTGGCGCCATGTGTGTCCTGCTGGGCAGGGGCAGGGGCAGGGGCAGGGGCAGGGACAGGGACAGGGGCATTTGGGGCCGGGCGTTGTTCGGTGAGGAAGGCGTGGGCGGCGGTCACGAGGGTGACGTGGGTGGGGACCGCCGTGCCCACCCTTCACCGCCGAGGTCATCGATGCTGACGGGGGCTGTCCGCGGCGAAGCCCCGGACCCCCCCCCCGGGGGGGAGGTCGGGAGAGCACACCTCAGAACACCACTCACAGCACCAGTCCGCGCGGGTTGCG
>NZ_JBFAIP010000044.1:0-54386 GCF_040654775.1 Streptomyces sp. NPDC050636 | reverse complement strand
GGGGGGCGGTTCCACCCGCGGGGGGGGGCCCCGGGGGGGGGCGGCCCCCCCCCCCACCCGTCGGTCAGGCGCCCGGCGGCACCCGCGACGGGCGGCCGGATCCTCGGGTGACGGAGTAACCCGCGATGCCCGCGAGCGCTGCGAGCAACCCGCCCGCCGCGGTCCAGATCCAGCGGTCGGACCACCAGCCGGAGGACCAGCCGCCGTCCGGCTCGCCCAAGGCGGCGGACTGCTGCGTCGCACCGTTTTCGTCGTCATCTGCGGCGGTGCCGATGCCGGGCACCAGCGGGGCGGAGAGCGCGCCGTCCACCGCCTGGCCGCCGCCCGCATCGGCCGCGGTGGCCTCGACCTCGGCGTGTACCGGCAGGCCGAGGTCCTCCTGCGGCAGGTCGACGACCGTCAGGCGTACGTAATAGCTGCCCGGGAGCGGATCGTTCGCCCACGGCTCGGCCCAGGCGCGGACCGGCCGCAGCGTGCAGGACAGCTCGACGGACTCGGCGTCCTTGGCGGCTGCCCTGCTCTGCGCGCCGTACGTGCATGCCTGCCGGCGGCGGAGTCCGTCGTAGACGTCGAGCTGCCAGGTGGCGGCACCGTGCCGGGCGGTCCCGGGCAGCTTCACCTTGGCCTTCACCGTGGCGCGTTGACCGCTGTCCAAGGGGAGCACCCAATAGAGATAGTCGCCGGTGGATGCGTCGGCGACGGCCCGCTGGTCCAGTTTCATCCTGGCCGCGGTGCGGAAGGAGGTGCCCGCCTCGGTCGGACCGGCGGCGTCGGCGCTGGGGCTCGGGCTCCCCGAAGGGCTGCTGTCCGAAGAAGCGTCCGAGGGGCCGTCCGACGGGCCGTCCGCCATGGCTGCGCCCGTCGCGCCGAAGAGGCCGCCGCCCACCAACAGCAGAGTCGTCAATATCCTTGCAGCATGCATCAGTTGGTCCTCCAGACGGTGACACGCCAGCGGGAGATCCAGCCCCACAGCAGACCGGCCAGCAGGCCGACGAGAACCAGCACGGCCAGCAGCCACCAGCCGTGGCCGAGTCCGAAGGACGCCGCATCGGAGGCGTCATCAGGCGCATCCACCAGGTCGACGGTCAGCTCAAGGGGCAGGCCAGGCGACGTCTTCACCGACGCGGGGGCCGAGAAGGAGTTGCTGACCTGCAGACAGACGGTCTCCGCCGCGGGCTTGCCGTCCCCGTCCAGGTCCGCGTCGTCGGCTTCGGCCTTGGGGTAACGCAGCCCGGAAGAGATCACGTCGGTGCGCCCGTCGCCCGCCTCCGATCCGCGGACGATCTCCCTGCCGTGCACGGTCGAGGCGCGCAGCATGACGCCGTAGTCATTGTTGACCGCGCGGTCCGCGGCGACGCTCACCGAGGCACGCAGTTCCTGTCCCGGCCGGACATCGACCCGGTACCAGCGGTGCTCGGCGAACTTCTCGCGGTCGCTGTAGAGGCCGGGCTTGAGCTTCGGGGCGCCGGCGCACTGCTGCGCCCCCTGGGTCGCCACCGGTGTGACGACCGGGTCGGCGGCACGGTCCACCAACTGGTGGACTCGGTCGCGGAGTTGGTCGGTGTGCTGCACCGACGTGTATGTGCCGCCGGTGGCCTCGGCGATGCAGCTCAGCTGGCTGCGGGTCTTGGCGTTCGGCAGCAGCCCGAGGGTGTCGATGGTGAGGTGGATGCCCTTGGCGGCGATGTCGCGCGCCACCTCGCACGGGTCGAGCGGGGCACAGGTGTCCTCGCCGTCCGTGATGAGGACGATCCTGCGGGTCGCGTCGCCGCCCTTGAGGTCGTCGGCCGAGGCGAGCAGGGCCGGGCCGATCGGGGTCCACCCGGTGGGGGCGAGCGTCGCCACCGCGGTCTTGGCCTCGGTCCGGTCGAGCGGCCCGACCGGGTAGAGCTGTTTGGTGTCCTTGCAGCCCGTCTTGCGGTCCGCGCCGGGGTAGTTGGCGCCGAGGGTGCGGATGCCGAGCTGCACCTCTTCCGGCACCGCGTCCAGCACCTCGTTGAACGCCTGCTTCGCGGCCGCCATCCGGGTCTGCCCGTCGATGTCCCGCGCCCGCATGGAGCCGCTGACGTCGAGCACCAACTCAACCTTGGGGGACGGCTTGCCGTCCGGTTCATCGGCGGCGGCGGGTGTCGCGAGGACCCCGGCGGCCAAGGCGGCGACCAGGCCGGACACGGCGGCCGCCAGCCATTTTCTTATGATCATCGCCGGATCGTAGTGAGGTTTCTCCATCGGCTCCAAACGGAACCTACGGGCGACCGGCGGCAGGCGAGATATTCAGCCGAGGAGCCGGGGCGGGCGAGGGATGCGTGATGTCCGGCGGACGGATGGTGGCTGCCTCGGTCAGGTCAGCTGCCGCCCTGGAGGTCCCTCATGCCCTTGAGTACGTCGTCCGCGTTCATCACCGGCTGGACCGTGACCTTCGCGTTCAGGTCGAGGAAGAACGGTTCGCAGCAGACCGGCAGTTGCGAGGAATCCTGCATGTCGAAGTAGAAGAAGGCGGTGCGGTCGCCCTCGTCGCTCGTGAAGTAGGACGCCTCCGGTTTGAGGGCGGCACTGACATTCTCGATGATCTTCGACAGGGTGCCGTTTCTGATCGCTTCGTTGCCCGCCTCGACAGGGATCTTGGCCTTCAGGACCATCCTCATGGGGCTCACTCCTCGCGTTGCGCGCGATCGACCGGGAGCCCGGGCACACGGCGCGCTCGCGGGAAGCTCCGGCCGCACCGTTTTCAGGATCTCACGATGTGGACGCGGGAGCAGAAGATCTCCGCTCGCGGACGGGCCGCGGGAGCTGCGGTGGCCGGGTCAGGAGCGCCTGCGGACCGGATTGCGAAAACAATAACGGCCGCCACTCGATATTCTGACGCGCTGCCATACAATCGACCGATGATCAAGAAGGCATTCAGTGTGGCTGTGGCCATTGTCGGCACCTCGCTCATTGTGCCGACCGCCACCGCTCAATCGTCCATTCCGTCATCCGGAATTCCGTCATCCGAAATATCGGCGGCGGACGACTGGCAGTCCGTCGGCGACGGCATCACCTCGGGTGTCAGCGGAGTCGCCATTGACGGACGGCACGGCGACACGGTGGACATGCTCGCCGTCCGCGACAACAAGAATCCCGGCCAGAACCGTCTGGTGGCCATGCGGCACAGCCCGGACGCGAAGCCGCGGGTGCGCCCTGTGACCTGGGACGGGGAGCTGCCGGTGGACCTGGAGGCGATCGACGCCATTCCGGGGCGGGAGCATGAGTACGTGGCACTCGCCAGCAGCGGAAAGGCCTACCGAATACATCGGGAAAAGGACACCGTGCGCGTATCGCACGAATTCCGGCTACCGGCCGCTTCGCCGGACACGAACTACGAGGGATTCGCGCTGACCGCCAAGCGTGGCGCGATAGTCGCCGTCTGGGCGGACCGCGGGCAGGACGACCGACCCGGGAAACTGTCGGCAGCGGAATGGAACCCGAGCACGAACACATTCAGCAAGCACGATTCCGCGGAATTCACGGTTCCCTATCCGACCGACGATGTGCGGCACATCTCCGATGTGAAGATCTCCGCCACCGGCGCGCTGACCGTCTCCGCGGCCTCGGACCCGGGCGACGACGGCCCGTACGACTCCGCGTTGTACGAGGCCGGACGGATTTCCTTCGGCAGCGAGCTCCGTCTGCACGTCTCCGATGCGCCGCGACGTCTCGCCACGTTCCCCGGGCACAAGATCGAGGCGCTCGCCTGTCTGCCGAAGTCCGACGAGGGAATTCTGGGCACGGACGACGAGAACGGCGGCGGATCGATCGCCTCCGCGGAGTTCTGCCGGCCGTGATGTGCGAGCAGCCGAGGGGTGGCCGTCCCTGCCTCGCGGCTGCGGTGGACCCGGGCGTATGTCCAGGGGCGTAGGTACAGGGGCGTTCGTCGGTCCAGCCTTCGTCAGACGGCGGACCGGTCTTCGTCAGCCCAGGCGTGTCAGATCGGGCCGCAGCCGGTGCCAGATCGGGTGCCGCAGCCGGCCGGCGGCGGTCCAGCCGGAGAGGGAGATCTCCGCGACGAGTCGGGGCTCGGCCCAGTGTGCGCCCGAGGCGTCCACAGGGTTGGTGAAGGGGGACTCGGTGCGGCGGATCACGCTCAGGAATTGCGCCAGGTCACGCCGTTCGCGGTCGGAGAGACCCGACCCGACGGAGCCCACGTACCGAAGCCCCAACGGGTCCTCGACGCCGACCAGGACCGCGCCCGGCAGACCGGCGAGTCCGCCGTGGCCTTCCGTCCAGCCGCCGATGATCACGTCGAGCGTCTCCATGTGTTTCGTCTTGCGCCAGTCGGGCGACCGGACTCCCGGGGTGTACACCGAGTTCAGCTTCTTCGCCACCACCCCCTCGATGCCGCCCCGCAACGACGCCTCCCACGCCTGCCGTCCATGCCCCTCCATGTGTGCGGGCACCGACCAGTTCGGACCGCGCAGTCTCAGCCCGTAGAGCACGGACCGGCGCTCGTGGTACGGCGTGTCGAGCAGCGACCGGCCCAGGTACATGACGTCGAACAGCAAGAGATGAACGGGATGCTCCATCGCGAGACGGGCGGTACGGCGCGGATTCACCACGCCCATACGGCGCTGCAGCAGCCCGAAGTCGGGCCGCCCGCGCGCGTCCAGCACCACGACTTCGCCATCGAGAACGGCGGGCGGGCCGCGCAGCTGCTCACCGAGGGCACCGAGCTCCGGATACGTCAGCGTCGCGTCGTTGCCCGCCCGGGTGACCAGCCGGATGGTTCCGTCGCCCGGCGTATAGATGACACAGCGCGCCCCGTCCCATTTTGCCTCGAACGCCCATGCCGCATCGTCGCCCTCGGCGGGCAGCGGCCCGACGGTGGCCAGCATCGGCCGGATCACGGGATACGGGGCGAAGCCACGCTCGGCGGTCGGGGCCATGCTTCGATGATCGGGGGCGGCGGGCGCGCTCGCAGATCGGGCGGCTGGGTTGCTCTCGACCGGAGCACCGGAACCCCGGATTCCTTGCTCCACTATGTATGGCTATCGATTACTTTCCATGTTGGTGGACCTTTCGTGGCGCAGCTGTATTCAGACGCAGATGGATTCACTGGTCGAGGTGGTCCTCTTGTTAACTTCCGGGAATGCTGCGGGCCACTACGGCCGTATGCGCGTACTGCGCTTTGTCGCATTCGGGAGGGGCTCCTATGGCGGCAACCGTGGTGGCTCTCCGACCAAAGTGCCTGGTTGTTCGCGTGCCACGGTGACTGGTCGTCAGCCGGACCTTCCCGATCCCGGCCATGAGCAACGCTGTCAATGGCGCCGCCCGAGGGTTTGGGCGAGGCTAATGACATGTGAACGACCAGGTCATGCAAATACCCATGAAGGAATGCATCATCGTGACGAATCATCGTGCTGGGACAGGAATTCGATGATGTGGTGGGCATTGTGATGTGTGCTCAATTTCCGTTGCCCGGAGATCAGGCGGGTTTTGGACCGACCGGTGGTTCTCCGCCGGGGAACCGGTGGGGTACGGCCTTGCGGACGGGGGCGAGGGCAGGGAGGCCGCTGTTCCGGGCGTCGGTGGGACAGCGGCATAGCTGCCACGCCGGGATGACGGGTAGTAAGATGCGGGATCGCTGACCCGCCCTCTGACCAAGATGGCCTGGGCCGCACGCGAGTGTGGATATTTACGGGGATTGGAGGAGCGTGACCATGTCTGGAACGGCCGACCCGGCTGGGCCCAGTCTCGCCGACAAAATCAATCACCTTTTTCGGACCGTGATGCCGGCCGGCCGCGGGTCATACAGCACCGAAGAAGCCGCCCAGGCGATTTCGGCGCACGGAGCCTCCATCTCTGGAAGCTATATCTGGTTGCTACGCAAGGGGCAGCGGGACAATCCGACCCTGCGGCATCTGGCGGCGCTGGCAGAATTCTTTGGCGTGCCCCCTGCGTATTTTTTCGATGACGATGTCACCGCAAGGGTCAATACTCAACTGGAATTGGCCACCGCGCTGCGCAACACCCGCGTCCGCAGCCTGGCGCTCCGTGCCGACGGGCTGTCCCCGGCGAGCCTGGATGCATTGCTCACCATGGTGAACGAAGCCCGCAGGATTCAGAACTTGCCGACCGGAAATGATATCTCTGCTGACGCTTAAGAGCGCCCAGTCCGGCAGGCCCGCCGAACCCAAAGCCTAAAATTCTCTATTCGACTATCGATTCGCAAGCCGTGAGCGGCCGGCGTGACGTAGTGTGCCGACGAAGCGACCAAGGGCATGCCTGGGGGGAGGCGTTCACATCATCCCTGCCTTCGGTTTTCGTCCTGCAGGTGGTGCGCAGCACCGCCGCGACGTCGGACGCTTGTGGACCGGGAGGAGCGATGTCAGTCCGTGTGTCACGCGTACCGCCGTTGTCCTGGACAGGGTCGAGGGAGGTTACGCATGCCGTACAGGGACATAGCTCTGCGCCGCCGCTGCAATGCGGTACTCAGCAAGTTCAGTCCGCCTCAGCCTTTTCGATCGAGGCATTATGCCGTCACATGGGGGAACGGCGAGGGCGGCCGCTATATCTCCATGCATTGCCCATGCAAACGCTCGTGGCCGGGGCCTACGGTCTCTGGCTGGGCACGTCGGTCGATGACCACATCTTTTATGAGCAGCAGACCTCCCGTGTGCATCGAGAACACATCGTTCTGCACGAGATCGGGCACATGTTGTTCGATCATCATGCGTCGGACGCGGAGGAGAGCTGGACCGCTAAACTCCTGCCGGACCTGGATCCCGGGCTCATCGGCCGACTCCTGGGACGCACCAACTATTCCACGTCCCAGGAGCGGGAGGCGGAGATGATCGCCAGCTTGATGTGTACCACCATGGATTCCGCGGGCGGCCCGCCGCGTCACGGCAGGCCGGACGATGTGCTGGCGAGGCTCGGTGCCGGCCTGGGGCTGGGTTCCTCTCATGACGTCTGACCTTGCGGCATTCGGGGGGTGGCTGGAAAGCGTCGGCGCAATTGCTTATGGGGCGCGGTATTGGCCCGCTTGCCCTCGGCGGTGCGGTCCCGCAGTCAGCGCGGCCTGTGGCTCGCCGTGGCGACGGCCGCGATGGCCATAACGCTCAACCTTCCCGTCGTGCAGCATGCGTTCCGCGACAATGGCGAATCAATTCGCCTCGTCCACGTCACAACGAATTTCTTCGGTGTGCTGTCGGCGGGCGCCGTATGTGCTGGCGTTACGGCCGGTCCACCGCGCCCCCGCTGCTGAGGTCGAGCCTGCGGCTGTTCGGCCTCGGCACCGCGCTCGCCGGCCGCTACTGGATCGGCCACGTGGTCCGGCTCTTCACCAGCGCGGATTGGGTATTGCCGGGCATGGTGATCGTCATGGGAGCGCACGCACTGCTCCGTGCCATGGCGATTCTCGTGCCGACGTTCGCCGCGGTCTGCCGCGCGATCGCGGACGTCAGAACGGTGTGGTGTCTGTGGCCCCTTTGGAGAGAGGCTGCCGTGCTGGCGTGTGTCATGCGCGAAGCCCGCCGGAGCAAGCTCGCCGGCCTTCCCCAAAGGCCGTTTCCCATAGTGCCGTTGGGACTGGACAGCAATGACAGCAATGATGTCAGGGACGAGAAGGCGTTTCTGCTCCAGGCCACCGAGGAGTACGAATCGTCCTTGATCAAGACGTTCGGTCGTCGGCTCGATACGATCGGTTCGGGTTCTGACAGGGTGTAAGGGTAGAGGGGAACGGTAGGCGCGTGACACAAGACAAGGGAAACCGGGTTCGCCCATGACGAATGTTCTGATAACCGGTGCCACGTCCGGTATCGGCGCTGCCTTTGCCCGCCGGTTCGCGGCCAAGGGATTCGACCTCGTACAGGTCGCCCGTAACAAGGAGCGCCTGGACCGAACGGCCGACGAACTGCGAACCCGCTACGGCGTCAAGGTCGAGACAATCGCCGCAGATCTTCTTGAGGCCACCGGCCGCGCAGCCGTGGAAGAACGACTCGCCTCATCCGTGAATCCCGTGGACGTCCTCGTCAACAATGCCGGCTTCGGGCTGCCCGCTCCCTTCCCGCACAGTCCCATTGACGACGAGGAGCGGATGCTCGACCTTCTCACCAAGGTCCCGCTACGGCTCACCCACGCCGCTGTACCCGGTATGACCGCCCGCCGACGCGGCGTCATTCTCAATGTCTCCTCCGTCGCGGGCCTGCTGCCCACCGGAACGTACGGCGCCGCAAAAGCATGGCTCACCGCCTTCAGCGAATCACTTCGGGTGGACCTCGCCCCGCACGGTGTCCGGGTCCTCGCCCTGTGCCCGGGTTTCACCCGTACCGAATTCCAAGAGCGCGCCGGAATGGATGTCAGCAGCCTGCCGGCATGGGCATGGCTTGAGGCCGACAGCGTCGTGGACCAGGCGCTCAAGGACCTCGGTCGCGGCAAGCCCGTCAGCATCACCGGCTGGCGGTACAAGACATACGCCCTGGCGGTACGCCACGCGCCGCGCACACTGGCGGCCAAGATGGCACGTTCGCGCACCCCCAAGTAGGCCCTGCCCGAACCGCGTCAGCCGTCCCTGCGGAACACCAGCAAATAGCGCCAGAAAAGCAGCCTGCGAATGCGGGACCCGGGGAGGAGCACGGCGGCTTCCTGGCGGATTTCGTCGAGTGGCACCACCGGTTGCCGGGTCGGCGCTTTCACCGGGGCCGCCGTCCGCGCCCGGCCGCTCGCGAGAGCGGTACGGGCAGCGGCAGGACGGAGCCGTTCCGCGACGCCGACGGCCAGCCTGGCAACCGCGTTCACCGGCACGGCTGCCAGGCTCCAGGCCCAGTCGGCCGGTGTCTTCTCCGGATAGCAGCCGAGGATCACCAGGACGCCACCTGGCGCGAGTGCCGCGCGCAGGGTGGCGACCGTGCCGAACGGCATGTGATGGATGCTGGCCAGGCAGGAGATGAAGTCGTAGTGGCCGGTGGGCAGTTCGAGCTCGGTGACATCCGCGTGCTCGAAGCGGAGGTACTGGCCGACCGCCATCCCCTCGCACTCGGAGCGGGCCTCGGCGATGGTGTCCGCCGACGGATCGACCGCGTGCACGTCGATTCCGCGCCCGGCGAGCCGACGAGCGAACCGGCCGGTCCCACATCCCACATCCAGTGCGGCGCCACAATCCCGCGGTACCTGACGTAACAACAGCCGGTGATAGTGGTCGTTGTGGTCAAAGGGCATGGGTGCGATTAAAGGGCATGACGTGTCACCTAGCCACGGCAGGATCGATCTCTTTCGCTCGTTTCTCAACCCCATGCGCCTGCCTGTGATTCCTTATGATCGTTTGCTGGGCGCCGGGTCCGGCGCCAGGTCCGGCACCAGGTAAGGAATGTTGATAGCGAATGTTGATGAGTCAGCGGAGCCGGTCGCGTTCGTTCGTTGCGTCGGAAGGTGTGCTGTGAGCCGGGCGGTGCTGGTGACCGGTGCCTCGCGGGGTATCGGTCGGGCGGTGGCGGAGATCTTCGCCGCGCACGGGGACCGCGTCGCACTGCACTACGCGTCGCGGCGCGAGGCGGCGGAGGAGGCATTCACGGCGCTGGAGGGCGGCGGGCATGTCCTGGTGCAGGGGGATGTGAGCACCCCGGACGGCGCGGCCTCGATCGTCGAGGCGGCCGTGGCCGGTCTCGGCGGTATCGATGTTCTGGTCAACAACGCCGCTGCGAATGTGGCGCACCCGTTGGACCGTACGTCTTTCGAGGACTGGCAGGACGCCTGGCGGCGGGTCGTGGACGTGAATCTGCTGGGTGCCGCGCATGTGAGCTACTGCGCGGCACGGAGCATGATCGACCGTGAGGTGGAGGGCCGTATCGTCAACATCGGCTCGCGTGGCGCGTTCCGTGGTGAGCCGGACCATCCGGCGTACGGCGCGTCCAAGGCGGCGCTGCACGCCATGGGCCAGTCGCTGGCGGTCCATCTGGCGCCCTACGGGATCGCGGTCGCGTCGGTCGCCCCCGGGTTCGTCGCGACGGAGCGGGTCGCGGAGCGGATCACGGACGAGGTCCGGCAGCAGAGCCCGTTCGGCCGGGTGGCGGTGCCGCGGGACGTGGCGGCCGCCGTCCATTACCTCGCCTCGCCCGAGGCGGTCTGGTCATCCGGTGCGGTCCTCGACGTCAATGGGGCGTCCCATCTGCGGTGATGCGGATGAGACGGTTCCCTTGGAGGGCAGTGGCAGCGGACGGTCCTGACCCCAAGTGCCCTACCGACGTTCCCTCCTCGCGCCCTTCTTCATGCCCTTCCTCACGCCCTTCCCTGAGTTCCGTCCTTGGCCCTCACCGGCGGCCGGTACGGGGGTACGGTCGGGTGTGTCCGGTCGGTGCGCCATCGGCTTGCCGTGACGTGTGAGCAGCGGAGCCACGAGCGACGGGGGCGGCCGGGACATGCTGAGGGTGGTCTTCGAGACCGATGATGTGGCGCGGGTGCGGGTGGCCGCCGAGCCGGACTTCCTGTGGGAGATCGCCAACAGTGTGCAGACCTTGCAACGGCGGGACGGTGCCGCGGTGTTCGGGGCCTGGCGGCGCTGGGCCCGGCCGCGGCTCTCGGGCAGCAGCCGTCTGCTGCCCGCGCTCCTCCCGCCCACCGGCTACTCGCCGGACTTCCTCACCCCGACCGCCGGTGACCGCCGCACACCCGAAGCGGCCGTGGACACCCTGCGGTCGACCCCGAAGCGGCAACTGACCGCGGACCTCGCTCGGCTCGCCGCAACCCGCGAACTCCCGTCCTGGACAAGCGACTTGGCGCACGGCGAGCTTCCCGCGCTGCACCGCCTCGGGGAGGCCTTCCAGTCGTACGACGCCCAAGCGGTGGCGCCCTTCTGGCGCCGGATCCACGCCCACATCGACGCCGATCGCGCGCTGCGCATGAACACCCTGCTCGACGGCGGCGCGGAGGGGCTGCTCTCGGGGCTCGGGCCGCGATTCCGCTGGCGCTGGCCGGTGCTGGAGGCCGACTACCCGGTGGACCGCACCCTGGAGCTGGGTGGCCGCGGCCTCACCCTGCTGCCCTCGTTCTTCTGCTGGCCCACCCCGGTGACGCTCGCCGACCCCAGCCGTACGCCCGTACTCGTCTATCCGGTCCAGCACGAACCGGACTGGGAGGGGGGACGGGCCGGAGCCGCGTCCCGGGGGCGCGGTCAGCCGCTGGGCGCGTTGCTGGGGCAGACCCGCGCCGCACTGTTGCGGTACGCCTGTATCGGCGGCTCCACCGGGGAGCTCGCCCGGCGGCTGGGGGTGAGCACGCCCGCCGTGAGCCAGCATGTCGCCGTGCTGCGCGAGGCCGGGCTGCTGATCACCGTCCGGCGGGACGGGCGCGCCTTCCATACGGCGACGGCGGAGGGGCGGGCGCTGCTGCGGTGTGGGGAGCGGGGCGGGGTGCGGTGAGCAGGGCCACGGTGCGTGGTGGCGCCGGAGGAGTCGAGAAGGCCGTAAAAAAAAGGGGGAGCCCCGGCCAGACGGGGGAATCCGGCCGGGGCGGCCCCGGGCGGACGGGGGAATCCGGCCGGGGCGGCTATGGGGGTGCGGGTGGTGACGGCGGTCACCTCGTGGTGGAGGCCGCCGTACGGCTGTGGGCGGGCGTCCCGGCTAGGGGACGGTGCGGCCCAGGGGCGCCGTCGACTCGGCACCCGCGTCCAATTGAACGATAAACCATCGATCGGCGTTCCGGTGCGCTGAGTGACCGCTGTCACCCACGGGCGGCCGGCACGAAGGCGCTGTAGACCGAGCGCGGCGAGCTGACCTGGGTGAACAGATCGTCCACCCGGCTCCGGACCAGGAGCTTGCGCAGCCGCTGGTCGGTGATGACGAGGGTGATGCCGCCGCCGGTCTTCAGGAGCCGGCGGGCGGTCCTGACCAGCGGCTCCAGGCCGGTGGTGTCCATGAAGGTCACATTCCGCAGATCGACGAGGATCCGGTCCCGGGTCGCGGCGGCCGCGGTGAGCAGGGCCAGGGCGCGCGGCGCGGTGAGGATGTCCTGCTCGCCCTCCAATGTGACGACGGCCGGTCCGTCGTGGGTCGCGGTGATGACGTGGGTCACAGAGGTGTTGGTCAAGAGATCTCCTTCCGGTCCGGTCTGCGCTCCGGGCGGAGCGGTTGCGGGACGGTCGTCAGCGTAGGCGGGCCCGATATCCGGCCGGAAGGAACTAGGTCACAACGGGAACTACGTCACAACAGGAGCTGGGTCACACAGGGGTGAAGGTGATGATGTGGGTGATCTCGGGCGCCGACGGGGAGCTCTCTCAGGCCGTCGCCCGGTGTCCCTTCGGCTCCGCCGGGGCGGTCGCGGCCTTGGTGACATCGGCGACGAGTTCCACGACATCGGGTCCGTACGCCTGCGAGTTGACCACCTTCAGCAGCAGGCAGAACTGGCCGTCGGCGCCGTGCTTACGAGCCAGCCTGACCCGGTTGCGTACGAGATGGCGGACCGCGGCCCGGTGGGTGACCGGGCGCTGGCCCGCGGCCAGGAACACCGGCCGACCGCTCTCGCCGGCCGTCAGCCGGGCCAGCAGTACGTATTCGACCGCGCCGGGCTCCATCCGGTACGTCGAGCCGCCGATGGTGAAGGTGCCGCGGCCCGCGCCGGTCTCGTCGCCCGGGTGCACCGCGACGCCCGGCAGCAGATTGGCGATATGGGCCGCCAGCCGGCGATGCGCGGTGGGATCGCCGACGCAGAACTCGGTGCGCGCGCCGAAGCCCTGGAGGCCGGTGTCGTGCGGCGCGACCTCCGGGTGCGCTCCGCAGTTCTCGACCACCGAGGCCAGTCCGAGCAGCGCCAGCGCGTCATGGCGGGGGATGCTCCAGTGGGCCGAGGTGCTGTCCCGGTGGGTGACCAGAACGCACTCCGAACCGTCCGGCAGCCCGAAGAAGCTCTGTTCGCGGGTCAGCTTCCGGCGGGACGCGGCGGATTGCGCCGCCCAGCCGGCCGCCAGGCCGACGATGAGGGCCGCGAACGCCACGGTCAGGAGCAGCAGGGTGTCGTCCATGGCCGGGGATCGTAGCGGTTTACCGGGTTTGTGTTCGAGGTCGGGGCAGGGGGCTGGGAGGGCTTGCCCTGCTATGCCCTCCGGTGTCGCCGGTGCGCCTTCCGGTCTCGCCGGGCGCGGGGCGTCGGCGCGGCATCAGGTCGGCGAGGGCGGCCCATCCGTCGTTACGTGACCGGCATGCGGCAGCCCGCCATGTGCCGTCCGTGTGTCGTCCATGTGCCATGCCGCGCGGCGTCATTGCTGGCCGCCACTGGGAACGATTAGCCTCCGGGGACCGTTCGTTCGAATGGGGCGGTCCCAGGAGGGCACGTACCGTGAGCGTTGACGAGAGCCGTGACAGCGAGACCAGGCCCATCGCGGCGGGCCATACCGGCGCGGCGGCCGGGGAGTACGAGGGCCTCGCCGAGCAGGCGCGCGCGCTGGCCGATGGGCGCGTGACCTCAGCCGCGCTGGTACTGCGGTCACTGGAGCGCATCGAAGCCACCCAGAGCACCGTCAACGCCTTCCGGCGGGTACGGGCCGAGGCGGCGCTGGCGGAGGCCGCCGACGCCGACCGCCGGCTCGCCGCCGGCGAACGGCTGCCGCTGCTCGGGGTGCCGGTCGCGGTCAAGGACGACACCGATGTGGCGGGCGAGCCGACCGCGTTCGGGTGCGCCGGGGAGTTCCCGCCCAAGGAGCACGACGCCGAGGTCGTCCGCCGGTTGCGCGCGGCCGGCGCCATCATCGTCGGTAAGACCAACGCCTGTGAGCTGGGGCAATGGCCGTTCACGGAGGGGCCGGCCTTCGGCGACACCCGTAACCCGTGGAATCTCGCCCACACCCCGGGCGGTTCGTCCGGCGGCTCGGCCGCCGCGGTCGCCGCCGGACTGGTACCCGCCGCCCTCGGCACCGACGGCGCGGGCTCGGTCCGTATCCCCGCCGCCTGGTCCCATCTCGTCGGCATCAAACCGCAGCGCGGCCGCATCTCCACCTGGCCGGATGCCGAGGCCTTCCAGGGAATCACCGGGATCGGCCCGTTGGCGCGTACGGTCGAGGACGCGGCGCTGCTGCTGGACGTCGCGAGCGGCAACCACGACGGCGATCTGCACCGGCCGCCCGCCATCGCGGCGCGCGAGGCGGCAGGACGCGACCCCGGGCGGCTGCGGATCGCACTGTCCTTCAAACCGGCCTTCACCGGCACGCCCAAGCGGCTGCACCCCGAGGTCCGGGCGGCCGTCAGCGAGCTGGCCCGTACGCTGGCCCGCCTCGGCCACCTCGTCGAGGAGGCGGAACCGGACTACGGGCTGGTCGGGCTGGCCTTCGTACCGCGCGCCACGGTCGGAGTGGGGGAGTGGGCGGCCAGGGTCCCCGACCGCACCCTGCTGGACCCGCGTACGCGCGACGCGGCCCGTATGGGACGGCTGCTGGGCGGGCCCGTGCTGCGCCGGGCGCGCGCCGTCGAGCAGCGTCAACACCGGCGCATCGGCGCGCTGTTCGGCCCGTACGACGTGCTGCTGACGCCGACCACCGCCACCCCGCCGCCGCGCATCGGGACCCTCGCGAAGCTGAGCGGCTGGCGCACGGACCGGGCCATGATCGCGGCCTGCCCGTACGCCTGGCCGTGGAATGTGCTGGGCTGGCCGGGCGTGAGCGTACCCGCCGGATTCAGCACGGACGGGCTGCCGCTCGGCGCCCAACTGCTCGGCCCGGCGCACGGCGAGCCGCGTTTGATCTCGCTGGCCGCGCAGTTGCAGGACGATCTGCGGTGGCATGAGCGGCGTCCGGCGGGGCACCCGGCGCCGGGGGCGGGCGGTTGAGTCGGGGTCCGCTACGTAGTCGGGTTGCTCCCCGGGAATGCCTCGCCGCACCCACCACGACCTCGGGCCTGTCCGATCCTGGCCCATCGGACAGGCCCTAAGTCACGGCTCCCGCCGCCGGCACCAGCAGCCGCCGCATCAGCTCGTTCGCCGTGGCCAGGGTCTGCTGTTCGTCGGCGGTCAGCCGGTCGGCGATGGCCACCGCGAGCCAGTTGCGCTTGGCCTGCCGTACGACATCGAGCATCCGGTGGCCCTCTTCGGTGAGGGAGAAGACGACCTGACGTCCGTCCGTCGGATGCGGGCTGCGGGCGATGATGCCGCGCTCCTCCAGCGCGGCGAGGGTCAGCCGCATGGACTGCGGGCGGACCAGTTCGGCGCGGGCCAGCGCCGCGGTGGTGGCGGGCCCGTCGGTGTCGATCCGGGAGATGACCGATCGCTGGGCGGGGGTGAGCCCGTCCTGCGGGGGTGCGGCGCGAATGCGCCGCATCAGCTGCCCGACGGTCGCGCCCAGATCCGCCGCGAGGAGTTCCTGGTCGTTCGCGGGGCGTTCCCGATCCTTTTCCGGCATGTGCCGAGCCTAGAATTTCAACAGGTGAACTTGCAAGTTCACCTGTTGTGTGCGTTCCAGGAAAACTTCCTGTAGCACGGCTGTTATCACTACCGAAACATGTTTGGTGTCGAATGCGGGCGGGCCGGTAGATCCGGTCTGCGGGGGGAGAGGTGAAGGTATGTCGGATACTCAACTCCTCGAACCGGTAGAGGAGTTCGCACACTTCCTGACTGGGCTCGCGTCACTGCTCGACCCGGCGGCCGGCTGGTACGGAGTCTTCGTACACCGCGACCCGGAGGGCCTGCGCGCGTGTCTGGACGGGCGGGACGTACCGCCGTGGGACGTGGTCGAGTCGATGCTGCACGACCTGGCGGGACTTGAGGGCGACCAGGCCGTACGTACCGCGGGCCCGCACGCCCGGCGGCTGCACGCGCGCGCGGTCGCGGACCACGACGCACAGCCGGGCGGCAAGCCCGCTCTGCAGGACCGTCTGGAGGTGATGCTGCGCGAGCACCAGCACGCGGCACTGCGTGCCCGCGAACTCCAGGGAGCGGTATGGGCTGCAGCGGGCACCCCGGAGGCGGAGCGCCTGGCCGACGAACTGGCCTGGGCCCAGGACGACCACGCCCGCGCCGGCGTCCGCGTCCGTGAGCTCCGCTCCCGCCTGGAGACGCTCACCCGGGTGGAGGCGCAGTCGATGGGGTGGGCGGAGGCGTCGGAGCCGCGAGCTCCGGAGCCGCGCATCGAGGCGGCCGTGCCCGAACCGGTGCCGGAACCCGAACCGGCACCCGAACCGACGCCGGAACCCGTCGCGGAAGCGCTCGCCGAGCCGCCCGGCCGAACGAGCGCAAAGACCAAGAACTCCGCCAAGGCCAAGACGAAGGCCAAGACCAAGGCCAAAGCCAAGGCCAGGACGAAGGCCGCCGGCCGTCCCCGGGGCGCGCGGTTCGCCGGGCTGGAGACCGCGGACGAGGCCATGGACGATGCGGGCGCCGCGGCGCTGCTGCCACCCGCAGTCCTGGATGCGATGCCGGCCGGGGCGGCGTCCGAGGGAGACGGGCAGGCCGATCCCGCGACCGCCCCGCGCGGCGCCCGTTTCGCCGGGGCGTATGACGAGGAGGCGGCAGAGCGCGACACGGACGCCGCGCCCGAGTCGGTCAGCGCGCCCGTCGACGACGAAGCGAGGCAGGCCATCGCCGCTGCCGTAGCCCACCTGGCGCAGTTGCGCGCGGCCGGTGGCGGCGGCCTGGCGTACGGCGAACTGTGTGCGGCCGCGAGCCGCCCTGCCCCGGAACTCCCGCTGCTCATCGGCGAGTTGGAGCAGTCCGGTCTCGCATCCGACGTGCCCACCCTGCTCTGGGAAGTCGCCTCCCTGCCGCCCGCGGGGCTCGCCGCGGCCGCCGACGCCCTGGCCGCCGCCGGCCGCACGGAGGACAGTGCCAGTCTGCTCCGGCAGAGCGTGGCGCGCCCCGTCGAGGAGGTGGCGCACGCCGCGCTGGCGCTGCTCGGCCGGGGCCGTCCCGCGCAGGCGCTGGAGCTGCTGGCCACGCTCGTACGGGCCCGTACGCCGGAGGAGTCCGCCGCGGCGGCCGCCGTCGCCCCGGAGTCGCTGGGGCCGCTGCTCCTCGACGCGGCCGGGACCGTCTCGCGGGACCGGCACAGCGATATCGCGCACGCCCTGCGCGCCGCCGGCCACGACGTCCATCCCTGAGCGTCCATCCCGGAGCGCCGCACCGTCCGCACGCCGCGGACGCGCCGCGTGAGAGATGGTCTTGCCACGGTGCGTGACGGGGCTTACGGTCACCTCCACACGCGTAGACGAGTAGGGACTTTCCGACCCTGACCCATCGGACAGGCCCTAAGTCCCACCCGCGTGGCCGCAGGCTGACGCATCGACAAAGGAGCAGCTCATGGCCGATGTTGTGCGTGCCGCACTGGTCCAGGCGACCTGGACCGGCGACACCGAATCGATGATCGCGAAGCACGAGGAACACGCCAGAGCGGCGGCCGCGCAGGGCGCGAAGGTGATCGGATTCCAAGAGGTCTTCAACGCCCCGTACTTCTGCCAGGTGCAGGAGCCGGAGCACTACCGCTGGGCCGAGCCGGTGCCCGACGGTCCGACCGTACGCCGGATGCAGGAGCTCGCCCGGGAGACCGGCATGGTGATCGTGGTGCCGGTCTTCGAGATCGAGCAGTCCGGTTTCTACTACAACACCGCGGCCGTCATCGATGCCGACGGCACGGTCCTGGGGGCATACCGAAAACACCACATCCCGCAGGTCAAGGGCTTCTGGGAGAAGTACTACTTCAAGCCGGGGAACCTCGGCTGGCCGGTCTTCGACACCGCGGTCGGCAAGGTCGGGGTCTATATCTGTTACGACCGCCACTTCCCGGAAGGGTGGCGGCAGTTGGGTCTCAACGGCGCCCAGCTCGTCTACAACCCCTCCGCCACCTCCCGCGGTCTGTCCGCCTACCTCTGGCAGCTGGAGCAGCCCGCGGCGGCCGTCGCCAACGAGTACTTCATCGCGGCGATCAACCGGGTCGGCGTCGAGGAGTACGGCGACAACGACTTCTACGGCACCAGCTACTTCGTGAACCCCCGCGGCCAGTTCGTCGGCGAGGTCGCCAGCGACTCGAAGGAGGAACTGGTCGTCCGCGACCTCGACTTCGGGCTGATCGACGAGGTGCGCCAGCAGTGGGCGTTCTACCGCGACCGCCGCCCCGACGCGTACGAGGGCCTGGTGCAGCCGTGACGCACGATTCCGCGAGTCTGCACGCCCGGCACCGGGCCGTCCTGCCCTCCTGGCTCAGCCTCTACTACGAGCATCCGCTGGAGCTCACCCACGGCGAGGGCCGGCACGTCTGGGACGCCGAGGGCAACCGCTATCTCGACTTCTTCGGCGGCATCCTCACCACCATGACGGCGCATGCGCTGCCCGAGGTGACCAAGGCGGTCAGCGAACAGGCCGGCCGCATCGTCCACACCTCGACGCTCTACCTCTCCCGCCCCATGGTCGAGCTGGCGGAGCGGATCACCGCGCTCTCCGGTATCCCCGACGCCCGGGTCTTCTTCACCACCTCCGGCACCGAGGCCAATGACGCCGCCATGCTGCTGGCCACCGCGCACCGCCGCTCCAACCAGATCCTGGCGATGCGGAACAGCTACCACGGCCGCTCGTTCTCCGCCGTCGGCGTCACCGGCAACACCAGCTGGTCGCCGACCAGCCTCTCGCCCTTCCAGACGCTGTACATCCACGGCGGGGTGCGCTCCCGGGGGCCGTACGCCGGCCTCTCCGACGGCGACTACATCGCGGCCTGCGTCGCGGACCTGGAGGACATGCTCCAGCAGACCGCGGGCGGTGTCGCCGCGCTGATCGCCGAACCGGTCCAGGGCGTCGGCGGCTTCACCGCGCCACCGGACGGCCTGTACGCGGCGTTCCGCGAGGTCCTCGACCGGCACGGCATTCTCTGGATCAGCGATGAGGTGCAGACCGGCTGGGGCCGCACCGGCGACCATTTCTGGGGCTGGCAGGCACACGCCGACAACGGTCCGCCGGACCTGCTCACCTTCGCCAAGGGCATCGGCAACGGCATGGCCATCGGCGGTGTGGTGGGCCGCGCAGAGGTGATGAACTCCCTTTCCGCGAACTCCATTTCCACTTTCGGCGGCAGCCCGGTCACCATGGCCGCCGGCCTCGCCAACCTCTCCTACCTCCTCGAACACGACCTCCAGGGCAACGCCCGGCGGGTCGGCGGCCTGCTCATCGAGCGGCTGCGGGCCCTCGCGGCCGGGCTCGATGTCGTACGGGAAGTGCGCGGCCGGGGCCTGATGATCGGCGTCGACCTGGTCCGCCCCGGCACGGACGAGCCGTCGCCCGCGGCGGCGGCCCTGGTGCTGGAGGTCGCCCGCGAGCGCGGTCTGCTGATCGGCAAGGGCGGCCAGACCGGCGCGACCCTGCGGATCGCGCCGCCGCTCTCCCTGACCGTCGCGGAGGCGGAAGAGGGCGCCGGGCTGCTCGGCGAGGCGCTTCAGACGGCGCAGGGCCGGCTGGCGGCGTCGTAGCGCGCGGGTCTGCGGCGGGGGCGGGGCAATCGCTGGTGCCCCGCCCCCGCCGGTGTGTGGCCATCGGGGTGCGACATCGCTACGCCCTGGCGGCCCGCTCCCGCATCGTCTCCGCCAGCAAGGTGAAGAACCGGGTGTGCGCGCGACGGCTGCACGGGGGCTCCGGATTCCACGGCAGTAGGCTGGCCCGGGCCTCGATCGCGCGCCAGTGTTCAACGGCCCGGAGCTCCTCGGGCCGGGCGGCGTTGACCCGGGCGTCGCTCAGCACGATGTCCGGGGCCATCTCCGCGGCCTCCGCCCAGCCGACCGTGGTCCAGTTCGTGCCGGGCCCCGCCGCCGGTTCCAGCAGGCCGACGCCGTGCTCGGCCAGCGCTCGCAGATCCGGCCAGGAGCTGGGCCTGGCCAGATGCACCCGCTCCGGACCCGAGGCCGACAGTGCCAGCACCCGGGGGTTGGCCGGGCCTCCGCACGCCTGTCGCAGGGCGTCCTCCGCGGCGTCCAACTCCCTTGCCACCGACAGTGGTTCACCCTGGCCCAGCGACCCGGCGAGCGCCGCGAACCGCTCCCGTACCTCGGCGAGTCCCCGCCCCGGACCCACCGCGACGGTCACCACCGGGACATGCGCCTCCAGCTCCAGCGCGGTCTTCGGCTCCAGACCGTAGACCTGCTCGCAGTCGTAGGTCACGGCCACCACGAGATCCGGTTCGGCCTCCAGGAGGGTGTCCGGGTGCAGCGCGCCACCCGCACCGAGATACGGGATCTCCGCGAGCGGCAGCTCACCGCTCTTGGCCGGGTCCGGGCTGGCGCCGTCGTGCTGGGACCCGAAGAGCCCCACGGGACGTATGCCGTGGTCCCACAGCGTCGCCCCCGCCTGTATGTACGCGACGATCCTCACCGGCCGGTCCCCGGCCACCGCCAGGCGCCCGCGGTCGTCGGAGAACTCCCACGGCGTGCTCTGCTCCATGACGTCTCGCCCTTTCTGATCTGACGTCCTGTGTGCTCGTTCTGAGTGCTCGTTACGTTCCGTTCCTCGCTGGTCCGATCTCGTGGTTCCGAAGCCCGCTGAGGTGTGGGGTCCGTCAGCCGATGCCGTCCTCGTGCGGTGTGCGTGCTCTGTTGTCCGGCAAGAGTCGTCGGCAAGGACCGCCTGCCGGTGTCGGCTGTTACCTGCCCACCCCGGCCCCTCCGCACCCCTCCGCGACCGCACACCCGTCCATCGTTGAACCGTCCAGCTGACCGTCGGCGCAACACGAGCGTCCCCGCTGATTAACGGTCACGCTATTGCCACCATGGGTGACATGCTTCTACGGTGTCCCCTTCTCCACCGGAATCTACGGGTGTAGACCAGCTGTGACGTGGCGTCAGGTAGGGAGCTGAGATGGTGAGCCGTACGGTCATCCGGGGCGGACTGGTCATCACCGCCGCCGAGGAAATGCATGCCGATGTCCTGGTGGAGAACGGACGGATCGCTGCTCTCGCCGCGCACGGCAGCCCGTCCGCCGAGGGCTGGAGTGAGTCCGCGGACCGCGATATCGACGCCACCGGCAAATACGTGATCCCGGGCGGCGTCGACGCACACACCCATATGGAGCTCCCCTTCGGCGGGACCTTCGCCTCCGACACATTCGAGACCGGCACCCGCGCCGCGGCCTGGGGCGGCACCACCACGATCGTCGACTTCGCGGTCCAGTCACGTGGCAAGTCGTTGCGCGCGGGCCTGGACCTCTGGCACGCCAAGGCCGACGCCCAGTGCGCCATCGACTACGCGTTCCACATGATTGTGTCTGACGTTAATGAGTCGACGCTGAAGGAAATGGACGGGCTCGTCGGCGAAGGCGTGAGCTCGTTCAAATTCTTTATGGCGTATCCGGGGGTGTTCTACTCCGACGACGGGCAGATCCTGCGCGCCATGCAGCGGGCCGGCGAGAACGGCGGCCTGATCATGATGCACGCCGAGAACGGCATCGCGATCGATGTGCTCGTGCAGCAGGCACTGGAGCGAGGCGAGACCGACCCGCGGTATCACGGCGAGGTCAGGAAAGCGCTCCTGGAGGCGGAGGCGACGCATCGCGCGATCAAGCTGGCACAGGTCGCCGGGGCGCCGCTGTATGTCGTGCACGTGTCGGCACAGGAAGCCCTCGCCGAGCTCGCGCGCGCCCGCGCCGAGGGTCTGCCGGTCTTCGGCGAGACGTGCCCGCAGTACCTGTTCCTGTCGACGGACAACCTCGCCGAGCCGGACTTCGAGGGCGCGAAGTACGTCTGCAGTACGCCACTTCGCCCGAAGGAGCACCAGGCGGCGCTGTGGCGCGGCCTGCGCACGAACGACCTCCAGGTGGTGTCGACGGACCACTGCCCGTTCTGCTTCTCGGGGCAGAAGGACCTCGGCCGCGGTGACTTTTCCAAGATCCCGAACGGGATGCCCGGCGTCGAGAACCGTATGGACCTGCTCCACCAGGCCGTGGTCGACGGACATATCTCGCGCCGCCGCTGGATTGAGATCGCCTGCGCGACACCGGCCCGGATGTTCGGCCTGTACCCGAAGAAGGGCACGATCGCGCCGGGCACCGACGCCGACATCGTGATCTACGACCCGGATGCCGAGCAGACCATCTCGGCGGCCACCCACCACATGAACGTCGACTACTCGGCGTACGAGGGGAAGGCCGTCACCGGCCGGGTCGAGAGCGTGCTGTCGCGCGGCGAAGTCGTCATCGACAAGCGCGAGTTCACGGGCCGCGCGGGTCACGGCAGCTACACCCCCCGATCCACCTGCCAATACCTGGACTAGCACCGACGAGGAGGCTGTGACGTGGACTTCGGACTCGTCCTGCAGACCGACCCACCTGGATCCGCGGTCGTCGGGCTGATGCGGCGCGCGGAGCGCAACGGATTCCGCTACGGCTGGACCTTCGACTCCGCCGTGCTGTGGCAGGAGCCGTTCGTCATCTACAGCCGCATTCTCGAACACACGCAGAAGCTGACCGTGGGCCCCATGGTCACCAACCCGGGCACTCGCACGTGGGAGGTCACCGCCTCCACGTTCGCGACGCTCAACGACATGTACGGCAACCGGACCGTCTGTGGCATCGGCCGCGGCGACTCCGCGATGCGCGTCGCCGGCCGTAAGCCGAACACCCTCGCCCGGCTCGGCGAGGCCATCGGGGTCATCCGCGACCTCGCCGAGGGCCGCGAAGCCGTCGTCGACGGGCAGCCGCTCCGCCTGCCCTGGGTCCGCGACGGAAAGCTGCCCGTGTGGATAGCGGCATACGGGCCGAAGGCGCTGGCACTTGCGGGGCAGAAGGCCGACGGATTCATCCTCCAGCTCGCCGACCTGTATCTGACCGAGTGGATGGTCAAGGCGGTGCGCACTGCGGCCGCCGAGGCCGGACGCGACCCCGCGTCGATCAAGATCTGCGTCGCCGCGCCCGCCTACGTCACCGCCGACGACTCGCCGGAGGCACTCGCGCACGCGCGCGAGCAGTGCCGCTGGTTCGGCGGGATGGTCGGCAACCACGTCGCCGACCTGGTCGAGCGGTACGGCTCGGACTCGGGCATGGTGCCGCAGGAGCTCACCGACTACATCAGAGCGCGTAAGGGCTACGACTACTCACACCACGGGCGTGCCGACAATCCCGACACGGCGTTCGTGCCGGACGAGGTGGTCGACCGGTTCTGCGTGCTCGGCCCGGCCGAGGCGCACATCGAGAAGCTGAAGGCCCTGCGCGAGCTGGGAGTGGACCAGTTCGCCGTCTACGACATGCACGATGCCAAGGAGGCGACGATCGACGCCTATGGCGCGCAGGTCATCCCAGCATTCACCAGTTGACCTTCCAATGGCACGGTGGGGCGCGGAACGGCCTCAGTCGTCCGTTCCGCGCCCCGTACCGCACACACATGCCGGGCCCCTCAGCCCGGCGGCGATCCAGGGACCCTCAGCCCTGGTCGTAGGTGTGGAACCCGCGCCCGGTCTTGCGGCCGAGCAGTCCCGCCTCCACCATGCGCTGGAGCAGCGGTGGCGGGGCGTAGAGCGGTTCCTTGAACTCGTCGTAGAGGGACTGTGCGATGGAGGCCACGGTGTCCAGGCCGATCAGGTCGGCAAGTTTGAGCGGGCCCATGGGGTGGGCGCAGCCCAGCTCCATGCCCGCGTCCACGTCGGCAGCGGTGGCGAAGCCGGACTCGGCCATCCGGATCGCCGAGAGCAGGTACGGGACGAGCAGGGAGTTGACGATGAAGCCGGCCCGGTCCTGGGACCGTACGACGGTCTTCGCCAGGGTGCCGGTGACGAACTCCTCGGCGGTGGCGACCGTTGCCGGCGCGGTGTGCAGGGAGGTGACGACCTCGACGAGCGGCAGCACCGGTACGGGGTTGAAGAAATGCAGCCCTAGGACACGGTCCGCGCGGCGGGTGGCCATGCCGAGCCGCATGACGGGGATGGCCGAGGTGTTGGTCGCCAGGATCGCCTCCTCGTCCTCGACGATCTTGTCGAGGGCGGCGAAGACATCGGTCTTGGCCTCGGCGTTCTCGACGATCGCCTCGATGACGAGCCGGCGGTCCGCCAGGTCGTCGAGGCTGCCGGTGAAGACCATCCGGGTCAGCGCGTCCTCGGCCGAGATACGGTCCAGCTTGCCGCGCTGGACGGCGCGTTCGAGGGAGATCGCCACCCGCTCGCGGGCGGCGCGTGCCGCGGTCGCATCGGCCTCGCAGACCACGGTGTCGAGGCCGGCGCGGGCGCACACCTCGGCGATGCCCGCGCCCATCTGACCGCCTCCGACGACTCCGACCCGACGGATCGCGGTGTTCGGTGCGGCGCTCATGCGGTGACCTCCGCGTGGTGCACGAGGTGCCGGGCGTAGGCGTCCGGGGTGAAGAAGGCCGGCAACTCCCTGGCGAGCGTGGTCCGTTCGAAGAGCGCCCGGACCTCGTCGATCCGGGCCCAGGGGTACTCCGCGCCCAGGGCGGCGATCTCGTCGTCGAGCAGGCCGTACACCGTATTCCTGTCGACGGCGCCGTGCCGCAGCCACTGCCAGATCTGCGCACGGGAGATCTCCGCGGCCGCCGCGTCCTCCATCAGCCCGTCCAGCGCCACCGCACCGGTGCCGCGCAGCCAGGCGTCGAAGTAGCGCAACGCGACAGAGATGTTGGCGCGCACACCGTTCTCGGTGGGCGGCCCCGCTGTGCGCCGGACGGCCAGGAGCTGATCGGCCGACACATCGACATCGTCCCGGGTGCGGTCCATCTGGTGCGGTCGTCCGCCCAGTACGCCGTCGAAGATGTCCCGGCAGAGGGGGACGAGCCCGGGGTGGGCGACCCACGTGCCGTCGAAGCCGTCCTCCGCTTCGCGCTCCTTGTCCAGACGCACCCTGGCGAGCGCGGCCCCGTCGGCCTGCGCGTCATGACGGGGGACGTGGGCGGCCATGCCGCCGATGGCGTGCGCGCCGCGCTTGTGGCAGGTGCGCACCAGCAGTTCGGTGTAGGCCCGCAGGAAGGGCGCGGTCATGGTGACCTTCGTCCGGTCGGGGAGCGAGAAGTCGGGGCGATGCGCGAAGATCTTGATCAGGCTGAAGAGGTAGTCCCAGCGGCCGGCGTTGAGGCCGGCACTGTGCTCGCGCAGCTCGTAGAGGATCTCCTCCATCTCGAAAGCCGCGGTGACCGTCTCGATCAGGACAGTGGCGCGGATGGTGCCCCGAGGGATGCCGAGCAGGTCCTGGGCGAGGACGAACACGTCGTTCCACAGCCGGGCGTCCCAGGCGTTCTCCAGCTTGGGGAGGTAGAAGTACGGGCCGGAGCCGGCGTCGATCTGCCGTTGCGCGCAGTGGAAGAAGTACAGGCCGAAGTCGACGAGTGAGGCGGGAACGGGGCGTCCGTCGACGAGCAGATGCTGTTCGGTGAGGTGCCAGCCGCGCGGGCGGACGACGATGGTCGCGAGCTGGTCGCCGAGGCGGTGCTCGGTGCCGTCCGGCGTGGTGAAGTCGATCCGCCGCTCGATGGCGTCCAGCAGGTTCAGCTGGCCGCCGATGATGTTGTCCCAGGTGGGCGAGGTGGCGTCTTCGAAGTCCGCCAGCCACACCTGTGCCCCGGAGTTGAGCGCGTCGACCGTCATCCGCCGCTCCGGCGGCCCGGTGATCTCCACCCGGCGGTCGGCGAGACCGGGTGCGGGCGGTGCGACCCGCCAGTCCGGGTCGTTGCGGATGGCGGAGGTGGTCAGCGAGAAGTCGAGCGGGGAGCCGGAGGAGAGGAGAAGGGCGCGGCGGCGCCGCTCGGTGAGGATGTCGCGGTAACGGTCGGCGAAGGTATGGGCGAGGCGCCCGATGAAATCAAGGGCGGCGGGCGTCAGGATCTCGTCGAAGCGGTCGCCCGGTGCGCCGAGCACCTGGACACGGCTGGTCAGTTCGGTGGTGGACATGCGCATCTCCTCAACGGGCGGAGCGGAGGGGGAGTGGTGAGGGCCGGACGGAGACGGTCGTCCGGCCCTCACCTGGACACGAGGGCCGAGCGGTTCCTAGTGGAACTGCTCCTCCTCGGTGGAGCCGGCGAGCGCGGTGGTCGAGGAGGTCGGGTTGAGAGCGGTGGAGACCTGGTCGAAGTAGCCGGTGCCGACCTCACGCTGGTGCTTGACCGCGGTGAAACCGTGGGCCTGTGCGGCGAACTCCTTCTCCTGCAGGTCGACATAGGCGGTCATGCCGTGCTCGGCGTAGCCGCGGGCCAGGTCGAACATGCCGTGGTTGAGGGAGTGGAAGCCGGCCAGGGTGATGAACTGGAAGCGGTAGCCCATCGCCCCCAGTTCACGCTGGAACTTGGCGATCTGGTCGTCGTCGAGGGCGGCCTTCCAGTTGAAGGACGGCGAGCAGTTGTAGGCGAGCATCTGGTCGGGGTGCTCGGCGTGGATCGCCTCGGCGAACTCGCGGGCCTGCGCCAGGTCCGGCGTCCCCGTCTCCACCCAGATGAGGTCGGCGTACGGGGCGTACGCCAGGCCGCGGGCGATGACCGGGCCCATGCCGTTCTGGACGCGGTAGAAGCCCTCCGCGGTGCGCTCGCCGGTGACGAACCGGGCGTCGCGCTCGTCGATGTCGCTGGTGAGGAGGTTGGCGGCGAGCGCATCGGTGCGGGCGACGATCACCGTCGGGACATCGGCGATGTCGGCGGCGAGGCGGGCGGAGTTGAGGGTGCGGATGTGCTGGCCGGTGGGGACCAGGACCTTGCCGCCGAGGTGGCCGCACTTCTTCTCGGAGGCGAGCTGGTCCTCGTAGTGGATACCGGCCGCGCCGGCCGCGATCATCGCCTTGGTCAGCTCGAAGGCGTTGAGGGGCCCGCCGAACCCGGCCTCGGCGTCGGCCACGATCGGCGCGAGCCAGTCCGTGGTGTCACCGTTGCCCTCGGCGGTGGCGATCTGGTCGGCGCGCAGCAACGCGTTGTTGATCCGGCGGACCACCTGCGGCACGGAGTTGGCGGGGTACAGGCTCTGGTCGGGGTAGGTGTGGCCGGCCTGGTTGGCGTCCGCGGCGACCTGCCAGCCGGACAGGTAGATGGCCTGGAGACCGGCCTTGACCTGCTGCACCGCCTGACCGCCGGTCAGCGCACCGAGCGCGTGGATGTAGTCCTGCTCGTGCAGTTGCCGCCACAGCCGCTCGGCGCCGCGCCGGGCGAGCGTGTGCTCCTCACGGACGCTGCCCGACAGCCGCACCACGTCCTCGGCCGTGTAGGTGCGCTCGATACCCTTCCAGCGCGGGTCGGTAGCCCACCGCTGCGCCAGCTCTGCGGCCGTCGTCGTGCTTGCCTGTGCCATGACCGTCTCCCGGGTCTGCCTGTATCTCGTCAAAGTTGCGAATGTGGCACTGAGTGCCGTATTCGGATGCGGCCCGCCGGAGGTCCCTGCGCGATCAAGGGTGAGCAATGTTGCGCGGACTTCCGTCCGGAACGGCCGGGTTCTCCGACATCAGGGCGTGAATCGTGCCCGGTGTTCCGCTTCGGTCGCCGGTTCCGGCGGGCCGTACTCAGACTTTGGCACCGGCACTGAGTGCCATCAAGCGGGGAAGTGTGCCAAGTTTTGTGTATCTTCCCGCCCGTCTTTGCCAACCTTGCGAAGGTGCGGAGCGGCGATGTTCTGCTGCGCGGACGCGGCGGGGTGGACTTACTAGGACGTCCAACTATATGTTCGGGGGACAAGGCCCGCGGTGCAGGGAAGCCGGTGTGATTCCGGCGCGGTCCCGCCACTGTGACCGGGGAATGCGCTCCCCGAAAGAGACCGGCCACTGACGGAGAAGTCCGTCGGGAAGGCCGGGGAGCGTGTACTGATCCGGGAGTCAGGATACCGGCCGCGGGACGTTCCGTGTTGTCCACGAGGATGGAGCAGACACGCATGGCACCGGTGTGCACCCACGCCCCTGGCCGGCGAATCCGACGGGTACCGACCGCCGACGACTGACGGCCACCCAGCCCCTGCGCTTCTCGCGCCGCCCCGCACGCACGCCACCCGGTGTCCGTGCCGGGCCGGCGCGCCATCCCCGGATCTCACCTGACGAGAGCAGGCTTTCATGGTCCGTGAACTGGCACATTTCATCGGCGGCAAACACACCCCGGGAACCTCGGGGATCTACGGCGATGTGTACGACCCCAACACCGGCGAGGTGCAGGCCCGCGTCCCGCTCGCCGACCGCGGTGAGACCGAGGCGGCGATCGCCGACGCCGCCTCGGCCCAGTGCGAGTGGGGCGAGTGGAATCCGCAGCGCCGCGCCCGCGTGCTGCTGAAGTTCCTGCAACTCGTGGAAGGGGAACGGGAGTCGCTGGCCCGGCTGCTGTCGTCGGAGCACGGCAAGACCGTCGCCGACGCCCACGGAGACCTCCAACGCGGCCTGGAGGTCGTCGAGTTCGCCGCGGGCATCCCGCATCTGCTCAAGGGCGAGTTCACCGACAACGCCGGCACCGGCATCGACGTCCACTCCCTGCGCGGGCCCATCGGTGTCACCGCCGGCATCACCCCGTTCAACTTCCCCGCGATGATCCCCCTGTGGAAGGCCGCCCCCGCCCTCGCCTGCGGCAACTCCTTCATCCTCAAACCCTCCGAGCGCGACCCCTCGGTACCGCTCAGGCTCGCCGAGCTGTTCCTGGAGGCGGGGCTTCCGCCAGGCGTCCTCAACGTCGTCAACGGGGGCAAGGAAGCGGTCGACACTCTGCTGTCGGACCCGCGGGTCGGCGCGCTCGGCTTCGTCGGCTCGACGCCGATCGCCGCACACATCTACGCCACCGCCGCCGCGCACGGCAAGCGAGCCCAGTGCTTCGGCGGAGCCAAGAACCACATGATCGTGATGCCGGACGCCGACCTCGACCAGGCCGTCGACGCCCTGATCGGCGCGGGATACGGCTCGGCGGGGGAGCGTTGCATGGCGATCTCCGTGGCCGTCCCTGTCGGCGAGACCACCGCCGACGCCCTGGTGGAACGCCTGAAGGAGCGCATCGGGCAGCTGCGCATCGGCCGTTCCGACGACCCCGATGCCGACTTCGGGCCTCTGGTCGGCCGGGATGCCCTCGACCGGGTACGCCGTTATGTCGACATCGGCGTCAACGAAGGCGCAGAACTCATCGTGGACGGCAGGGACTTCACACTCACCGGACACGAGAACGGCTTCTTCGCGGGTGCCTCGCTCTTCGACCGCGTCACCCCGCAGATGCGCGTCTACCGCGAAGAGATCTTCGGACCCGTCCTGTGCGTCGTGCGCGCCGCCGACTACGAAGAGGCGCTGCGGCTGCCCAGCGAGCATCCCTACGGCAACGGGGTCGCGATCTTCACCCGTGACGGGGACACCGCCCGCGACTTCACCCGCCGGGTCAACACCGGCATGGTCGGCGTGAACGTGCCCATCCCGGTCCCGGTCGCGTACCACACCTTCGGCGGCTGGAAGCGCTCGGGATTCGGCGACCTCAACCAGCACGGGCCGGACGCGATCCGCTTCTACACCCGGACCAAGACCGTCACCTCGCGCTGGCCCTCGGGGGCCAAGGAGGGCGCGAGCTTCACCATCCCGACCATGAAGTGAGCGCCATGACCACCACCATGCTCACCGACGACCAGCTCGCCCTCGTCGAGGCCACGCTCGACTTCGCACAGGACCATCTCGCCCCGCACGCGGTGCAGTGGGACCAGGACAAGCACTTCCCGCTGGATGTCCTGCGCAAGGCCGCGGGCATCGGGCTCGGCGGCGTCTATGTGCGGGAGGAGGCCGGCGGCAGCGGGCTCAGCCGCGCCGACGGCGTGCTGGTCTTCGAGACGCTGGCCTCCGGATGCCCGTCCATCGCCGGATTCGTCTCCATCCACAACATGGTCGCCTGGATGATCGACCACTACGGCGATGCCGACCAGCGCGAGCGATGGCTGCCGCGCCTGTGCGCCATGGAGGACCTGGGCAGTTACTGCCTGACCGAGCCGGGTGCCGGCTCGGACGCCGCCGCCCTGCGCACCCGCGCCGTACGCGACGGCGACGACTACCTCCTCACCGGCGTCAAGCAGTTCATCTCCGGCGCGGGGGCCTCCCAGGTGTACGTCGTCATGGCACGCACCGGCGACGACGGACCCCGTGGCATCTCCGCGTTCCTCGTCGACAAGGACGACCCCGGGCTGTCCTTCGGCCCGAACGAGAAGAAGATGGGCTGGAACGCCCAGCCCACCCGCCAGGTGATCCTCGACGGGGTACGGGTGCCCGCCGACCGGTTGCTGGGCCGGGAGGGCGACGGCTTCCGCATCGCCATGAACGGGCTGAACGGCGGTCGCCTCGGCATCGCCGCCTGCTCGCTCGGCGGTGCCCGCGCCGCCCTCGACGGCAGCCTGGTCCACCTCGCCGACCGCGAGGCGTTCGGGGGCCGGCTGCTCGACGCGCAGGCCCTCCAGTTCCGGCTCGCCGACATGGCGACCGAACTCGCCGCCGCCCGTGCACTGGTTCACCAGGCCGCCCAGGCCCTGGACCGCGGTGACCCGCAGGCCCCGCAGCTGTGTGCGATGGCCAAGCGGTTCGCCACCGACACCGGTTACTCCGTCGCCGACCGTGCCCTGCAACTGCACGGCGGCTACGGCTACCTGAGTGAGTACGGCATCGAGAAGATCGTGCGCGATCTGAGGGTGCATCAGATCCTGGAAGGGACGAACGAAATCATGCGTGTCATCGTTGCCCGCGGGCTGACGGAGGCCCTGCGATGAGCGGTACCGACGAGCCGGTTCTGCTGGCCACCGCGGGCCGTACCGCCCGTATCACGCTCAACCGGCCGCGTGCCCTCAACGCCCTCACCCACGCCATGGTCGCGCGCATCGACGAGGCGCTGACCGCCTGGGAGCACGATCCGGGCATCGAGACCGTGGTCATCACGGGTGCGGGGGAGCGCGGACTGTGCGCGGGCGGCGACATCCGCTCCATCTACGAGGACGCGCGCTCCGGCGGAACCGCATCGCCCGGGTTCTGGCGGGACGAGTACCGGCTCAACGCGCGCATCGCCCGCTACCCGAAGCCCTATGTCGCCGTCATGGACGGCATCGTGATGGGCGGCGGAGTCGGCATCTCCGCCCACGGCAGCGTCCGCATCGTCACCGAACGCTCCCGGATCGCCATGCCCGAGACCGGCATCGGCTTCGTCCCCGATGTCGGCGGTACCTACCTGCTGGGGCTCGCTCCCGGAGAACTCGGTACTCACCTGGCGCTGACCGGGACGCAGATCGGCGCGGGTGACGCCATGCTGTGCGGCCTCGCCGACCACTTCGTCCCCTCCGCCCTCGTGCCCCGGCTGCTGGACGACCTCGCCACCAAGGGGGTCTGGGACGCCCTGGAGAGCTTCGTGAGGCAGCCGCCGCCGGCTGAACTGGCCGGGCAGCGGGCCTGGATCGACCCCTGCTACCGCGCCGACACGGTGGAGGAGATCATCGCCCGCCTGCGGGCCCACCCCTCGCACGATGCCGCGCGGGCCGCCGAGACCCTGGCCGCCAAGTCGCCCACCGCGCTCAAGGTCACGCTCGCCGCGCTACGCCGTGCACTGCGGCTCGGGCCTCTGGAACGCGTACTGGAACAGGAGTACCAGATCTCCTGCGCCGCCCTGTCCTGGCCCGACCTGGCCGAGGGCATCCGCGCCCAGGTCATCGACAAGGACCGTGATCCGCACTGGTCCCCGGCCACTCTCGCCGAGGTCACCGACGCGGACGTGGACCGGTTCTTCGCACCACGCGAATCGTCCGGACTCGGACTCGCCCCACTCGCATCCTCACAGGAGGTGCCCTGGTGAACGGCGAAACCCTCACCATCGGCTTCGTCGGTCTCGGCCACATGGGCGGTCCGATGGCCGCCAACCTCGTCAAAGCGGGCCACCGGGTGATCGGTTACGACCTCATGCCCGACCTCCTCGCCGCCGCTGCCGGCGCCGGAGCCACGGCGGCGGGCTCGGCGGCGGAGGTCGCGGCCGCGGCGGACGTGGTGATCACCATGCTGCCCGCAGGGCGCCATGTCCTGGCCCTGTACCAGGACGAGGGCCTGCTGGCCGCCGCCCGGCCCGGCACGCTGTTCATCGACTGCTCGACCATCGACGTCGCCGACGCGCGCACCGCCCACGAAGCCGCCGTCGCCGCCGGGATGCGAGCTCTGGACGCGCCTGTTTCCGGAGGGGTGGTCGGCGCCGAGGCCGCCACCCTCACCTTCATGGTGGGCGGAGCGGAGACCGAGTTCACCGAGGCGGAGCCGCTGCTCGCCGCGATGGGCAAGAAGGCCGTGCACTGCGGCGGGAGGGGCGCGGGGCAGGCCGCGAAGATCTGCAACAACATGATCCTCGGTATCTCGATGATCGCCGTGAGCGAGGCGTTCGTTCTCGGTGAGAGTCTCGGCCTGTCCCACCAGGCCCTCTTCGACGTCGCCTCCACCGCCTCGGGTCAGTGCTGGGCACTGACCGTCAACTGCCCCGTGCCGGGCCCCGTCCCCACCAGCCCCGCCAACCGCGACTACCTCCCCGGCTTCGCGGCACCGCTGATGGCCAAGGACCTCGGGCTGGCCGCCAATGCAGTACGTGCGGGCGGTGTGCGTGCCGAACTGGGCCTGAGAGCAGCGGAGTTGTACACCGCATATGCGGCGGGAAACGGCGCGAACGAGGACTTCTCCGGAATCCTGCGGACCCTGCGGGACGGAGTGCTCTGCGAGCCCGGGGCCGAACCCAGGAGCGACACGAAAGGCGGTACCCCCGCATGACCCACCCCTACGAGACGGCATACGAGACCATCCTCGTCGAACGCAAGGGCCGCACCGCTCTGGTGACCCTCAACCGACCCGAGGCGCTCAACGCCCTCAGTCTCCAGGTGATGACCGAAGTCGTCGCGGCCACCGAGGGCTTGGACCGGGACCCGGACGTCGGCTGCATCGTGCTCACCGGCTCGGCGAAGGCGTTCGCGGCCGGAGCCGACATCAAGGAGATGGCCCCGCAGGGCTATCTCGACATGTACCTGAGCGACTGGTTCACCGCCTGGGACCGGCTCGGACAGCTGCGCACGCCGACGGTCGCGGCCGTCTCCGGCTTCGCCCTCGGCGGCGGCTGCGAACTCGCCATGCTCTGCGACATCCTGCTGGCCGCCGACACCGCCGTGTTCGGGCAGCCTGAGATCAAGCTGGGTGTCATCCCGGGCATCGGCGGCTCCCAGCGACTGACCCGCGCCGTCGGCAAGGCCAAGGCGATGGAGATGTGCCTGACCGGCCGCACCATGGACGCCGGGGAGGCCGAACGCGCATGCCTGGTCTCGCGGGTCGTCCCTGCGGACGACCTGCTCGGCGAGGCCCTCGCGGTCGCCGCGACCGTCGCGGAAATGTCGCTGCCCGTCGCGATGATGGCGAAGGAGGCGGTCTCCCGAGCCTTCGAGACGACCCTCACCGAGGGCGTCCGCTTCGAACGACGTCTGTTCCACGCCGTATTCGCGACCGCGGACCAGAAGGAGGGCATGAGCGCCTTCGTCGAGAAACGGCCGCCGGAGTTCATCCACCGCTGACCGGACGGGCCCTCGGGCGGCGCCACCCGCCTTCGGGCCCAGGGCCTGTCCGATGGGGCAGGGTCGGGCCCTCGGCGCTAGCCGGACGCCGAGGGAACGGCATCCGGCGACGGCCCGGGAGGACCGGCACGCAGCAGGCAGGCATCCATGATCCAGCCATGACGCTCCCGGGCCGCCGCGCGCAACTCCAGCACCCGGTCGGCCACTTCGGCCAGCGGACCGGAGACGAGCAGTTCCTCAGGCGTTCCGACGTAGGCGCCCCAGTACATCCACCGGCCCTCCTCCCGGGGCGCGGTGAGCGCCGCACCGACATCGAGCATCACGGCGACGTCCTCGCCCTCGGCGAGCCCGGATCCGGCGATGTGCCGGCCGGGGGCGATCCGGACCGGACGGCCGAGCCGGGTCAGCGTCGTGCGGTGGCGGGCGGCCAGCACCGAGATGCTGCTCACCCCGGGAACCACGTCGTACGTGAAGGGCACCGCACCCCGGGCGGCGACCTCCTCCAGCGTGTCGATCGTGCTGTCGTAGAGAGCGGGGTCGCCCCACACCAGGAAAGCTCCGGTCCGGCCCGGCGCCAGTTCGTCTCGGATGAGCCGCTCGTAGAGGGCGGCGCGGCGGTGGCGCCATTCGACGACCTGGGCCCGGTAACCGGCCGGACTCGCGGGGGACCGGTCACGCCGCGGGTCGTCGGCCTCGACCACCCTGTGCCCGGGACCAGCGTGCTCGGCCACCAGATCTCTGCGCAGCCGGGTCAGTTCGGACGTCCGCGCGCCCTTGTCGAGCAGGAAGAACACATCGCAGTCCCGCATGGCCCGTACGGCGGCCAGCGTCACATGCTCCGGATTCCCCGAGCCGATCCCGATCACGAGGACCTGCCGTCGGTCCCCTCCGGTCATGAGGACACCGCCGCGGACGGTGCCGTCGCGCACACGGCCGGACCGGGGCGATCGGGCGCGGGGCCCCCGTCCGGGCGGTCCGCGCCGGGAGCCGTCTCCCCGTCGGACTCTCCCGGGTACATGATCTGGACGTCGCGCAGCAGACTGTCCACCAGGTCGTCCAGGTCGAGTCGCTTCTCCACCGAGCGCAGGTCGGTCAGCCCGGCGCGGAGGGAGACGCGGGGCGGTGCGAGGAGCTTGCAGCAGTCCTCATCCGGCAGTACGGAGATCTCCGCGGTGCCGATGGACCGGGCCTCGTCGATGATCTCCTGCTTCTCCCAGCCGACCAGCGGCCGCAGAACGGGAAGGGTGGCGGCCTCGTCGACGGCGGCCATGTTCGCGAGGGTCTGGCTGGCCACCTGACCCAGGCTGTCACCGGTCACCAGCGCCTCCGCCCGGGTCCGGCCCGCCAGCGCGGAAGCGGCGCGGACCATCAGCCGACGCTGCGCGACGACCTGCAGCCGGCCGGCCCCCGCTATGGCCAATTGCTTCTGCGCGTGGCCGAGGGCGATGACGTGCAGCCGTCCGCCGGGCTGGTAGCGGTTGAGTTCACGGGCGAGGGCGTAAGCCTTGTACACGGAAGCGGCGTTCGTGTACGGAGCGCCGGTGAAGTGGACGAAGTCGCAGTGCAGACCGCGGCGCATCGCCCGGTAGGCCGCCACCGGCGAGTCGTAGCCTCCGGAGAGCAGCACCAGGGCACGTCCGCTGGAACCGACGGGCAGTCCGCCCGCCCCCGGGTGACGGGTCCAGGAGACATAACTTTCCTCGTGGTCGATCTCGACCGAGACCCGTACATCGGGGTGGGAGAGGTTCACCGGCAGGGCTCCCAGGGCCTCCCGGACGCGCGCTCCGAGAAAGCGCTCGAACTGCGACGAGGTCATCTCGAAGCTCTTGTCCCGGCGCTTGACCCGCACGGCGAAACTGATTCCGGGCCGCTCGGCACGCGCGGCGGCGAGCGCGTCCACGGCCGCCTTCGTGATGTCCGCTACGGCGCTCGGGACACGCAGGGCGGGCTCCACCGAGTTGAACCCGATCACCCGGCGGGCGTGTTCCACGAGGACGTCCGGAGAGACCTCGCCGCCGAGCACGGTCACGTTCTGGCCGGACTTGATCCACGTGGAGCCGCCGATGTCCCGCAGGGCATGGCGGAGGTTGCCGTGCAGCCGCTCGGTGAACCGGTGCCGGTTGCGGCCCTTGAGGAAGATCTCACCATGCTTGAGCAGGACACAAGGCCCGCTCGGGCGGGGTGTTCCGGGGGAGGGGGTGGAGGGGGTGCTCGTTTCGCCAGGCACGAAACTCTCCTTCGCGAGTCGTCGTGAGGACCGGTGCCGGGCCGAGAACGGGATGCGGGCCCGCCCACCCCGCACGTACGCAGGGTGAGGTGAAAACGCACCACCAGCTCCGCGGTCCCGCTGCCGGGTCGCCGTGGATGCGTGCGCGGCGATCACACCCCGCACGAGCAGTGGCAGGTCTTCGGACTCGTGGGCACATCCCGAAGGACGGGACACCTACTGGCCGTCGCTTCCCAGGCCACATGCGGACCCAGTGCTTCATGACGTCGGTCGTTCCCACTCACCGCTGCGAGGCAGTCCCGGACTCCCACCGGGTTCCCTCTTACGACACCCCGTCTGGCGGTCGGGGCGAACCAGCTGCGGCTTCAGGGTAGACAAGGCGGCGCGCGGTGAGTGCACCAGCCCAAGATGGAACATGGCTGCGGACCGTTCACTCCTCGGTGAGCCCCAGCCTGGCGTGCAGGCGGCGCAGTGGGCGCGGCGCCCACCAGTTGGCCCGGCCCGCGAGTTTCATCACGGCGGGTACGAGCACGCCGCGCACCAGTGTGGCGTCCAGCAGCACGGCCAGTGCCAGGCCCACGCCCAACAGCTTCAGGAAGGTGATCCCCGAGGTGGCCAGCGCGATCATGACGACGGCGACGAGTGCGGCCGCGGCGCTGACCAGGCGTCCGGTGCGTTCCAGCCCGACGGCGACGGCCAGCGTGTTGTCCCCGGTCTCGGCGTACACCTCCTTGATCCGCGAGAGCAGGAACACCTCGTAGTCCATGGACAGCCCGAAGGCCACGCAGAACATCAGCACCGGCATGGTGATGTCCACCAAGCCGGTCACCGTGAAGTCGCCGACCAAGGCACGCAGGTGGCCTTCCTGGAAGACGTACACCATGGCGCCGAAGGTCGCGGTCAGGCTGAGCAGGTTGAGCAGTACGGCCTTGAACGGGATCAGCAGGCTGCCGGTGAAGAGAAACAGCAGCACCACAGTCGTGCCGCCGACGATCAGTGCTGCCTCGGGCAGCCGGTCGGCGAGTGTGTCACGGGTGTCCGCGAGCACTGCGGCGTCACCGCCGACGAGCACCGTGCCCGGCGCGCTGTCCGCCCGCAACCGCTCCACCAGCTCGGTCCCGGCGGAGGAGTACGGCTCGACCGACGGCACCACCGACAGCCAGCCGGCACCGCCCGCGGCGAAGGAGGCGGACACTGCGGAGGGGGCCGCCACCTGCCGCCCTGCGGCGTAGGAGCCGGTGACGGTGTCCACTCGGGTCACACCCGGCATGGCCGACACGCGGGAGGCGTAGGCGGCGACCCGCTGCCGGTCGCCGGAGCCGCCGGCGTCGGGCACTACCAGGGACAGGGAGGAGTTCTCGCGGCTCGCGAACTCCTCCCGCACGAACTGGGCCGTACGGTGTGCGGGCGCATCGCCGGGCAGGACCCGGTCGTCGACCAGGCCGAACGAGACCCGGGTGAACGGCAGGCCGAGCACCACCAGCAAGGTGACCACGCCGACCGCGCACAACACCGGCCGCCGCATGACCGCGGTGGCGAGCCGGTGCCAGAAGCCGCCTGTTGCGGCCCCGGCGGCCTGTCCGGGCCCTGTGCCCTGGTCGGCGGCCCTCGGTTTCGGTCTCCTCCGGAACAGCCGCCGCACGTCCAGCGCGTCGATCCGCGGGCCGAGCAGGCCGAGCGCCGCGGGCAGCACCACCACAGCCGCGAAGGCCGCCAGCGCTACCACCGCCACGCCCGCGTAGGCGAAGGAGCGCAGGAAGTACAGCGGGAAGACCAGCAGGGCCGACAGCGACAGGGCCACCGTCAACGCGGAGAACAGCACCGTGCGCCCGGCTGTGCGGACGCTCTGCGCGACGGCCTCGGTGGTGCCGAGGCCGCGGGCCATCTCCTCCCGGAAACGGGTGACGATGAACAGGCTGTAGTCGATGGCGAGTCCGAGTCCCAGCGCCGTGGTGATGTTGACGGCGAAGACGGAGACCGAGGTCAGGCGGGAGAGGGCCTGCAGTACGACGAAGGTGCCCAGGATGGAGAACACCCCGATGAGCAGCGGCAGGCCGGCCGCCACCGCACTGCCGAACACGAAGAGCAGGATGAGCAGGATGACCGGTGCCGCGTATGCCTCGGCCCGGAACAGGTCCTGCTCGCTCTGCTCCTGGACTTCCGCCGAGATCTGCGCCTCCCCGGTTGCGGAGAGCCGCAGCACCCCCTGGCGGCCGGTGAAACGGGGGACCAGTTCCTTCGCGGTGGCCCGTACCCGGTCCTCGTCGCCGCCCAGCCGCAGGAGCACCAGCGCCGAGCGCCCGTCGCGGGCCTTGAGCGGTTGTGCCGACGCGCGGGGGGTCGTCCAGTACGACACGGCCGACAGTACGCCGGGTTCCTGGGCGAGTTGCCGGGTGAGGTCCTGCCCGGCGGTCGCGGTCCGGGGGTCGTCGACCGGTCCCGGGGCGTGGGCCAGGAGCACCAGATTGGGCACGCCCGAGCCGAAGCGGTCGGCGAGGAACTCCTGGGCCTTGGACGACTCCGCCGCCGGGTCGGTGAAGCCGCCGCTGGACAGCCGGTCGGCGACACCTCCGCCGACCGGGATGGCGGCCGCCACGGCCAGCAGCACGGCGAGCAGCACGGGTACGCGGCGGCGGACCAGGAACCGTCCGAGAGCGGCGAGCCGGGAGCGGTCGGCCGGTTTCCCGGGGCCGGGGCCGGGGGCGGAGGACGAGCCTTCCGCTGCGGTGGTGGCGTTGGCGGCTTTGCGCACGGTGATTCCTGTGGGTCCACTCGGGGGCTCTGTTTCACGGCCGAACCGCATCCACTCATGCAGATCACCCTTTGCATTCGTGCAATAGCTCAGTGTTAACACCGGCTTCAAGGGCCCGCACGTTCTGGTGGGTGCTGTATGGGTGCTGTATGGGTGCTGTATGGGCGCTGTGGCTGTCGCGAGTTGTCGCGGTCAGGCGGATCTGGAGGCGTGCGGGCCTCCTCGTCGGCGTGGATCAGCGGGGCGGTTCGGCGAGGACGCGACGGCTGCACGGGAGTGGGCGGTGCGTGTCACGGGAGGAAGTTCGTGCCGCTGAGCGAGTGCCATCTCGGCCAGGCGTGCAGCGCGTTTCTCCTGTCAACTCCGGGATCCTCGTTTGGCTGGCCGGAATGCGCTCTTCGTCTCCCGGGTGCAGAATCGATTTCGTGCGGCTGGCCGGACCGGTCGTGGGTCAGACGTTGTCGGCGTGCGCGAGTTCTTCACTCCCTGTGCGGAATTCACAGGAAAGCGACATGCCGCCTGAGCTTCATTTGCACGACGCAAGGGCTGTGGTGCGGGACTCCACAGGGGTTCCGGCGTCCGTGGTCTGCGTTGCAAGGGAATTACCAGCACGAGAAGGGTGTGCCTTAATGTACGAGACAATTGCCCTCCTGTTGGTCCAGGAGTTCGGGATAGCGGAAGACTTGGTTCATCCCCAGGCCAAGGCCCGAGACATCGAATTGGACTCGTTGTCTTTGGCGGAACTAGAGGTGATGATCAAGGAGCGGACGGGAATGCAGTTCAATGAGGATGCTGCGAGCCTCGACAGCACCCTCGAAGAGATCGCGGCGATCTTCGTCCCGGTCAAGGGTGCATCCTCCTGACGTCGGGATCCCACGCGTACAGTCTTGGAGTAGGTGCGGCCGGCGGTTGGGGGGCGTGGGTCAGGCATCGGCAGCGTGCGCGAGTGCTTCACTCCCTGCGCGGAATTCACACCCAGCACAAGCTCCGGAGTTCTTAGTCCGTGTCGCAGTAGAAACGTTCGTCACCGAATCCACGAACTGTGGGAGATTGCCCGCACCGTGCGGAGGTGGCGAACCCTATCGACAGGATGATCATGACTGGCTGGATCGCTGATGTCCCCATTCTCGACGAGTTCGTCTCCCGTCGTGACATCTATCCCTATTACCTCGTCATTGAGGACCGGCCGACGCCGGGGGAGGTGATCGTCGATGGCGTACGCGCAATCAACGCGGCCTCGACGGACTATCTGGGGCTTGCGACCGATTCCGGCGTGCGGGCGGCGGCCTCGAAAGCCGCCACCAAGTACGGCACCTGCTGCACCGGTTCCCCGATGCTCGGCACCATTGGGCTCCATCATGAGTTGGAAGAGGAGCTGGCCGACTTTCTCCAGCGCCCTGCGGTCATGCTGACCATGACGGGATTCCAGGCCAACCTGTCTCTGTCCGCTCTTTTCGGCGCCAATCACATGGTGATCGCGGACCAGCACATCCACGCCTCTCTCGTGGAATCCGTTTCCCTCGGACGGGCTGAGCACCGCCGGTTCGGGCACAACGACATCGCCCATGCCGAAAGGCTCATGCGTACCGCCACGGACAAGGGCAAGACCCCCATCATCGTCACCGAGGGCGCGTTCTCTCTCGGCGGCGACCTCTGCCCGCTTCCGCAGCTTGCCGAACTGGCCGAGCGCTACGGCGCCGGGCTGATCGTCGATGGCGCGCACGACTTCGGCGTGCTCGGAAACAACGGGCGAGGTATCGGCGAGCACTTCGACGCCGAGGGTGCGATCGACATCGTCACCGGCACCCTCTGCAAGGCGTTCGGCTCCATCGGTGGGTTTGTCGCAGGCTCGGTGAAAGCCATCCGCAACCTGCGTCACTTCGGATCTGCCCAGATGTATTCGGCATCGCTGCCACCGGCGTCCGCGGCCGCCGCGCTGACGGCCGTACGGACGGCTCGTGCCCGGCCCGAGCTCCGTGCCGCCGTGTGGGACTCGGCGCAACGCCTGCATCGCGGCCTGGCGCAGCTGGGGCACCGTCTGCCGGCCTGGCCGGGCCCCGCGGTCGCGCTGCCGGCGGGGGAGCCCGAACCGGGCCTGAAGGCATGGCGGGCACTGCTCGACGCGGGTGTCTTCACCGGGGCGTTTCTGCCGCCCAGCGTGGCCGGGGACCAGCTCGTCGTCCGCATCACGGTCACCGCGGCACACACGCCCGACCAGGTCGACCAGATCGTCGAGGCGGTCGGGCGGCACCTCCCGCCCCTCACCGCTGCGGCCTAGGGTCTGTCCGACCCCGACCCACCGGACAGGCCCCGGTCCTCCGGCCCTTCCCGCAGCCCCGGCACCGACGCTGCCCCCACCGGACCCGTCGGGGACGGAGAGACAACGTGCTCCGACTCCGGACCGAGCGCGCCCACCCCGCGCGAACTCCCGGTCCTGGTACGCGCCGCGGCCCCTGAGAGCTTCGGAAACCCGCTCACTCAGCCACCACGTCGTCACACCCCACGACGAAGGGAACGGACATGCGCTGCGAGGCTGCGGTCACCGGCATCGGCATGATCACCCCCGCCGGGCTCACCAAGGAATCCACCTGGGCCACGGTGTGCCAGGGACAGAGTCTGGCTCGCACCGATCCCGACCTGGCGGGGCTGCCCGTGGACATCTCCTGCCGCGTCGACGGGTTCGACGCCGACGCCGTTCACGGCCGGCGACGGGCACGACGCCTGGACCGCTTCATCCACCTTGCTCTCGCCGCCGCCCAGCAGGCGGTCAGAGACGCCAAACTCGACCCGGCCGCCTGGAACGCTCCCCGGGTAGCCGTCGTCCTCGGCGTCGGCAGCAACAGCCTGCACACCTACTTCCATGAGTTCGACGTCCTGAGCCAAGGCCACCCGGAACTGGTCTCCCCCCTGGCGCTGCCGCGGAGCGTGCCGAGCATGGCTGCCGCCGAGGTCGCCATCACGCTGGACGCCCGAGGCCCGAACTTCACCGTTGCCAGCGCCTGTTCCTCCGGCGCCACCGCCCTGGCGGTCGCCGCCGACATGGTCACCTCGGGCGCCTGCGACATCGCTCTCGCCGGCGGCGCCGAATCGGGATGCTCGCGGATGACGGTGACCGGCTTCCAGCAAATGCACGCCCTCTCCCAGCGCACCGACGCTCCTCACCTCGCCTCACGCCCCTTCGACGCCGACCGCGACGGCTTTGTCCTGGGAGAAGGCGCAGCAGTCCTCGTCCTCGAACGCCGCCAGCACGCCCTGCGCCGTGGTGCCGATCAGCGTGCGGTGCTCTGCGGACACGCCTGCACCAGCGATGCCTACCATCCGGTGGCCCCGCACCCTGAGGGCACCGGCGTTGAAAGCGCCCTGCGTACCGCGTTGAAGGAGTCGGGCCTCCAGCCACGCGACGTCGGGCATGTCAATGCCCACGGCACCTCAACCCTTTTTGGCGACAGAGCCGAGGCGCGCGCCCTGCACCGCGTCTTCGGCCCGGTGCCGCCCCCCGTCACTGCCCCGAAGAGCGTTCTGGGCCACGCTCTGGGAGGGGCCGGCGCCATCGAGGCAGCCCTGACCGTCCTCACCCAGCAACACCAGCTCATCCCTCCCACCGCCAACCTCCACCGCCAGGAGGACGACTGGGAACTGGACATCGTCACCCAAGCCCCCCGAGCCGCGGCCATCAACGCCGCCGTCAGCAACTCATTCGGTTTTGGCGGGCAGAACACCGTCCTGGTGTTCGTCGGGGAATGAGCACGCCCGACGGCGCCTGCGGCTGCACTGGTCCGGGGCGAGTTGTGACACGAGGTCAATGGCGGCTGCCGGCCGTCACGACCTGAGGGCGGTTCCCCGGCGGCTGGCGGTGTTCGTCGTCGTAAGACGAGCCCGGGGCGCGGCGCCCCGGGCTCGTGGTCATGTCGGGGTCAGCAGGTGCGGCCGACGTAGCGGGCGCCTCGGATATCGCCGGCCGATCCCAGCCAGGTCTCGCCGGCGGCCAGGCAGCGCTCGTAGTCGGGGGCGAACGCCGCATTGACCTTGATGACTACGCGTGAGCCGTCGTTCGTGCAGTGGTTGTAGAACGCGTCGCTGCTGGTCTTGAAGAACCCGCAGGGGTTGGCTGCGGCCGATGGGGCGGCGGCTGTGGACAGCCCGAGGAAGAGGGCTACGGCGCCGAGGACGGCCGGCAGGGAACGGCGAACGCTCACGGTCAACTCCTTCTTGAGGACGCGATGCCCGAGCACCGATGGTTCGAGCACGTCGAGAGCGTCGCAGCAATCACCTTGACGGTCATACGGTTCTGCTCGTGTGAGTGAAGGGATTCACCGGATCGAGCGCGAATGCATTTGAGGCGCTGATCCGCCTCGTTTCGTTGGCTGTTCTTCAGCAGCACGCGTGCCACGCATCCACCTTGAACAACATGCTCAAGGCGCCGAAGGATGGGTAGCCTTCGAACTTGTGACCCGGGTTCACCAGCTCACCGGCGCGGCCGGTTCCACCGCGTTGGAGGCGACGTATGCGGCGTACTACGCGTCGATCGCTCAGGCCGACGCCTCGACAGCGCCCATTCAAGAATGAGAAATCACCCGTGGTTGCACGGGTTCTGTGCTGCCTGCCGGACGCGGAAACGGCGCACGGCGTCGCGGTTCGCGCAGGCGTGTGAGCAGTAGCGCTGTCGACCGCCCCGTGTGAAGTCACCGTACGCCCGGCCGCATTCGGCCAGAGCACAGCGCCCGAGGCGGTCCATACCGCGGGTCAGGTGCAGGGCGGTACCCACGCTGACCACCGCCCGCACCACACCGGCCAGGCCCAGGCCGTCGGCGCGGTAGTGGATGTGCCAGCCGCCGTCGGCGTGGTCGGTCAACCGGGGGTGCGCGGATGAGGTCGTCAGCAGCTCGTTGAGCAGGGCGGCTCGCTGCTCGGGGGTGTCGGCGTCGACCACCGCGAGCCAGCGCGGGATGAATTCCAGGATCTCCGCCAGGTCCTCGTCGCCCACCGGCCGGTCGATCGCCATGCCCGCCGCAAGGCAGCGTTCGGCGAATTCCTCGGGGGAGCGGGGCGGCGTGGCCGCGAGGTCCAGGATGAGCCGTACGGGATCTTCTCCGTAAGGGTTCTGCTGCATAAGAGTATTACAACAGGCTTGTTCCGGAAGGCTCCAGGCCCCGGAAGGAAGCACATCCATGCGCAAATGGCTGCCATTGGTCGCCACCTGCTTGGGAACGTTCATGCTGCTCGTCTACTCGACGATCGTGACGGTGGCGCTCCCCAGCATGGCCCACGACCTGCACGCGGGCTTCGGCTCCTTGCAGTGGATCGTCGACGTCTACACCCTCGCCCTCGCCGGGCTGTCGCTCGGCATGGGATCACTCGGCGACAACCTGGGGCGCAAACGCCTCTACCTGGCCGGTCTGGGGATCTTCGCCGTCTCCACGCTCGTCTGCGGACTGGCCGGCAATGTCACCGTGCTGATCGCCGCGCGGGCGGTACAGGGTCTGGCCGGTGCCGCGATGTTCTCGACCCTGCTGCCCCTGATCGGACTTACCTACACCGGACGCGACAAGGGCGTGGCCTTCGCGGTCTGGGGCGCGGTCGCCGGTGCCGCCGCCTGTATCGGCAATGTCGCGGGCGGAGTCCTGACGCAGTTTCTGTCCTGGCAGTGGATCTTCTTCGGCGGGGTGCCGGTCTGTGTGATCACGGTGGCGCTGTCCGCCGCGGTGCTGATCGACGACACCAGCACCTCAACCCGCATCGACTACCCGGGCATCGTCACCTTCACCCTGGCGGCGATCGGCATCACCTTCGGCATCATCCGCGGCGGCGAACAGGGGTGGGGCGCGCCCTCCGCGGTGCTCGGCTTCGTCGTCGGCCTGGTGATGCTGAGCGCGTTCATCCTCGTCGAGCGGGCCGGGAGCGCCCCGATGATCTCCCTCGACCTGTTCCGCAAGCGGGAGTTCAACGGGACGCTGGTCGCGGCCATGGGCTACTACCTCGCCGGATTCGGCGCGCTGCCGGTCATGTCGATCTGGCTGCAGGACAGCGTGGGGCTCACCTCCCTGCCCACGGCCCTGGTCATCACGGTGCAGCCGGCGGCGTTCTTCGCCACCTCCGCCGTGGTCGGCAGCGCACTGCACCGGCTCCCCTCGCACTGGACGCTCGGTGGCGGCACGGTGGCCGTGGGCCTGGGCAATGTCCTCATGCTGTCCGTCGACGCGGACTCGTCCTGGGCGGCGCTGGTACCGGGACTGATCCTCACCGGTATCGGCGCGGGCGTCGTCTCCCCCGTGCTGCCCGCCATCGCCATGTCCGCCGCGCCCGAATCGCAGAGCGGGGTCGCCTCCGCCGCGGCCAACTGCGCGCGCCAGCTCGGCCTGGCGCTGGGCATCGCCGTACTCGGCTCCGTATTCCACCGGTTCTCGTCCGGCAAGGGCGGCGTTGAGCTGCACGCGGCGTACGCCAGCGGGCTGTCCGCGGTGTTCGCGGTCGCGGCTGTCGTCGGGCTGGGGAGCGGGCTAATGGCGCTCTGGTTGCTCAAGGCACGGCGTCCCGCCGTCCAGTCGGCCTAGTCCCCCGCCCCCGGGCCCGCCCGCAGCGGTACCTCGCGGATCAGCCAGGCGGCCGCGAAGGTGACGGCGCACAGCGCGGCCGTGCCGATCATGACGCCGTGCAGTCCGCCGGTGACCGCGGCACGGAAGGCGTCCCGCACCGGCCCGGGCAGCCCGCGCAGCACCGCGGGGGTCACGTCGTGGCCGCCGGCCAGGCGCTCCCCGTCCCGGCCGAGCCGGTCCGTGAGGGTGGCAGCCATGCGGCTGGTGTAGACGGAGCCGAGCACGGCGACGCCGAGCGAGCCGCCGATGGTGCGCAGGAGCGTGGTGGTGCCGCTGGCCGCGCCCATGTCGCGCGGATCCGCGCTGTTCATGGTGATGAGCATCGAGGGCTGCATCAGGCAGCCAAGGCCCGTGCCGAGGACGAACGTCAGCGCGGAGGCCACGGCCGTGGCGGTGTCCGCGCCGACCATGAGCAGCGCCAGAGCGCCCGCCGTGGCGACCGCGCCGCCCGCGACGGGGTACGCGCGATACCCGCCGCCGTTGCCGACCGCCCGCCCGATGAACAGCTGCGCGCCCATCATGCCGAGCATCAGCGGGAGCAGCAGCAGCCCGCTCTCCGTCGACGACGTGCCCCGTACGAACTGCATGTACTGCGGCAGATAGCTCGCCGCGGCCAGCATCGCCGCACCCACCAGGAAGCTCAGCACCTGGGCGAGCGTGAAGTTGCGGTCGCGGAACAGGCGCGGCGGGATGATGGGTTCGGGTGCTCGTCGCTCCACGTGGACGAACCAGCCGAGTGCGGCCACCGAGAGTGCGGCGAGCCCGGCGATCTGCGGTGAGATCCAGTCGTACGTCGTGCCGCCCCAGGTCCCGATCAGGGTGAGCGCCAAAATGCCTGCCGTGAGGAGTACGGCGCCGGTGTAGTCGATGCGGGCCGTGCTGCGCTCGCCGCGCAGCCTGATGAGGAACCCGACGATCAGGAGGGCGGCGGCGCCGACGGGCACGTTGACGTAGAAGACCCAGCGCCAGTTCAGCTGGTCGGTGAGGAAGCCGCCGAGCAGCGGCCCGCCGATCATGGCGATCGGCAGCAGCACGCCGATCATCGACTGGGAGCGCCCCGCCTGCGCGGGCGGGAGGAGCGTCCCGATGAGGGAGAGCGCGCCCACGAAGAGGCCGCCCGCGCCGAGTCCCTGGAGCGCGCGGAATGCGATCAACTGCCCCATGTCCTGGGCGACTCCGCAGAGTACGGAGCCGACGAGGAAGACCGCGATCGAGGCCTGGTAGCTGCCCTTGCGGCCGTACAGGTCGCCGAGCTTGCCCCAGATCGGGGTGGAGACGGCGGTGGTGAGCAGATAGGCCGTCACCACCCAGGAGAAGTGGTCGAGGCCGCCGAGGTCGCCGACGATGGTGGGCAGGGCGGTGCCGACGATCGTGCCGTCGAGTGTCGCCAGGATGATGCCGAGCAGCAGTCCCAGGATGGCGAGACGTGACGGCGGCGCCGGGTCCGGCGGCCGGCCGGTGGCGGGCTCCGCGGTCTGGGGCGCGTTCGTGGAGGCGGTCTTGGACGTGGTCTTGGACGTGGTCTTGGGAGCGGCTTCTTCCGTACGCTGATCCATGGCTCCTCCAATGTGTTGACGTAACGTCAGGCGGTGTACGGGCGGGCGGTCCTGGCGTCCCGCAGCGCCTGGGCCCACCAGCCGAGCTGGTCCAGCATCGCCTTGGCCGCGGCGTCGCTCTGCGGGTCCTTCATCGCGTACTCCTCGTCGAACAGGCCCCAGGCGTTGTGCAGGCTGACCGCGTTGCGGACGGTTGTCGCGTGCAACTCGGCCATGACGAGACGGAGTTGCTCGACCGCGCGCAGGCCGCCCGAGATACCGCCGTAGGAGACGAAGCCGATCGGCTTGGCGTGCCACTGCTCGTTGTGCCAGTCGATGGCGTTCTTCAGGGGTGCCGGGAAGCTGTGGTTGTACTCCGGCGTGACGAACACGAACGCGTCGGCCGCCGCCAGGCGCGGCGAGACCAGTGCGAGGGCCTCCTCGGTGCCGGGCGCCGGTGGCTTCCCGAAGGCCGGCAGAACGGTGGGCAGCGGGGTCTCGGCCAGGTCGACGACGTCGACGCTCATGTCGTCGCGCTGTGCGAGGTGGCCCTTGATCCACTGCGTGACGACGGGCGCGAAGCGGCCCTCCCGGGTGCTGCCGACGACGACCGCGATGCGGAGCTGCTGCGGCTGCGTGCTCATGGGAATCCCCCTGCTGTGTACAACGTATCGAAGTGCGTACAACGTACACGTCGATGTGTACGTCGTCTACTGGCGATACGCTGTACACGAACGGTCGGCCTGAGAGGAGCCCCGCGTGGCAGCCCAGAAGAAGAGCGGAAGTGCGGATTCGCCCGTGCTGTGGGAGCGCCTGGAGCGCCCCACCGCCGCGCCCCGCGCCTCACTGACACCGCGGAAGATCGCCGCCGTGGCGGTGCAGGTCGCCGACGCCGAGGGCTTCGCCGCCGTCACCATGCGCCGCCTCGCCACCGAGCTGGACGTCGCGCCCATGGCCGCGTACCGCCATGTCTCGGGCAAGGACGACCTGTGGGCGCTGATGGTCGACCAGGTCATGACCGAACGTACGGTCCCCGACGAGGTGACCGGCTGGCGCGAGGTCCTGCGCGCCCATGCGCTGGCCAACCGCGCCATGATGCTGCGGCACCCCTGGCTCGCCCAGCTGCCCACGCCGCACTTCGTGCTGACGCCGAACCGGATGGCGGCCGCCGAACGCCAGCTGGCCGCGCTCGACGGCCACGGCATGGACACCGACACCGTGATGGCCGCCTTCCGCGCGGTCAACGCCTATGTGCACGGCGCGACGCAGTCCGAGGTGGCGCTGCGCCAGTACATGGAGGACAACGGCTGGGCTGGCGGCGACGAGACGCGCCGGGCGCTCGCGCCCCAGATGACCTATCTGATGGAGACCGGCCGCTACCCGACCTACCGGCGCTACGCCCTCGGCGCCGCGCGCAAGGACGACGCGGCTTGGCACTTCGAGACGGGGCTCGACTGCGTGCTCGACGGCATCGCGGTCAGGCTCGGCAGCTAAGGGCTGTCCCCGGTGGGCGGCTCCGCTCAGCCGATCTCCGCCAGCAGCTTGGGCAGCGCGTCCCCGATCGGCTCGCGGATCACCTCGTCGGCGAGCTCGTCGTACGGCGTCGGCTCGGCGTTCATGATGATCAGCTGGGCGCCGTTCTCGGCGGCGACCCCGGCGAGCGAGGCGGCCGGGTGCACCTGAAGCGTGGTGCCCACCGCGATGAAGATCTCCGCAGCCTTCGCCACGCCCAGCGCTGTACCCAGCACCTCCGGATCCAGCCGTTCCCCGAACATCACCGTCGCGGACTTCAGGATCCCGCCGCACACCAGGCACGCGGGGTCGGGATCGCCCGCGGCCACCCGCTCCAGGGCCTCCGCCATCGAGGACCGGGCATGGCAGCGGGTGCAGGTGACGGCCCGTGCGGTGCCGTGCAGCTCCAGGACCTTGCGTTCGGGCATCCCGGCGAGCTGATGCAGCCCGTCCACGTTCTGGGTGATGACCCGCACCGGCGTCCCGGACCGCTCCAGATCGACCACCGCCTCATGCGCGGCGTTCGGCCGGGCCCGGAACGCCGGGCTCTCCTGGCGCATCCGCCACGAGCGGCGCCGGATCTCCGGATCGGCCATGTACGAGTCGTAGGTCACCAGCTTCTCGGCCTCGGGGTCACGCCGCCACAGGCCGTTCGGACCGCGGTAGTCGGGGATCCCGGAGTCGGTCGAGATCCCGGCGCCGCTCAGGATCGCGACGAGGGGGCGGCGGGGCGGCTGGTCCGGGGCGGTGTGGTCGGTGCCGGTCATGGCGCGAGGGTACGCAGTCGGCGCGCTGTCGTCGCGTCAGTTTCGGGTGTCGGGGTGCCAGCCGGGCGCGTGCTGCCGGGCGAGCGCGTCCCAGGCGGGCGCGCCGCCGGAGAGCGGCCAGGAGCGGGTGAGATGGGAGGCGGAGAACAGGTCCTGCAGCTCTTTCGCCAGGCTTCGGCTCGCGTTCGCGATCCTGACCTCCGCGAGCGGATCGCCGGCGGCCTGCTCCCGCCCAAGGCGGGCGACACGTTCCTCGTACGTGCGGATGGCCGGCTGGGCGTAGAGCCTGGGCGACTCCCCCTGGTGCTCCCGGTTCAGGCGCAGCACGGGTGGGCGTCCACCCTCGGCGAGCGCGGCGAGAAGCCGGTCGTGGCCGTCCAGCACCACGCAGCAGTCGAGTGCGCTGATGCCCCACAGCAGCACGGGCGGCAGCACGCCCTCGCGGTACTGGCGGCGATAGGCCTTCACCCGTGCCGCGTCCGGGTCGGACAGTGGGCGCAGCGCGAGGATGTCCCGGCTGTCCTCTTCGGGACTCCCGGAGAACCAGGCGATGTGGCCGCGGTCCGGGTCGTGCCAGAGCGACTCCCAGAAGGCGTCGACGGCATAGGAGGACATGCCGGGGCGAAATTGCCAATCACCTTCGTGCAGCGGTCCGTTGGGACTGTCCCGCAGCTCATCGGCGAAGTGGTGGGCCCACCTGGCGAACCAGGCGTCGTCGTCCGGGCAGGCCTCCCGGTGTATGCGGGCGACGTCGGCGCGCAGCGGGGGCAGCGGCGACGCGTACCGCCCGGTGCGGGCGTAATGCACGCCGAAGTGTGTGACGCGCTGCCGAGCGAGCAGCACGACCTTCTCTCCCTGAAGCAGCACCATCCGCCGCCCGTCCGCGACTTCGAAGCGCAGCGGCGGGCGGGCCGGACCGTCCACGGCCAGCGCGAGGCCGTCCCAGCGGACCCCGTCCGCGGAGCGGGGAAGTGTGGTGCGGTGCATGGCCATACGGCGAGGGTAGGGGAGCAGTGAAGGGGGCAACCCCTCAGGCGCAGCACTCACATCGCTCACATCACCCACATCACCCACATCACTCACATCGCTCACAGCACCCACATCGCCATCCATGGTCACAGAACGAGGAGCCACCCCGTGTTCACCACCCGCCCCACCCTCCAAGGCACCTTCGGGATGGCCGCCACCACGCACTGGCTGGCGTCCCAGTCCGCGATGGCCGTCCTGGAGGACGGCGGCAACGCCTATGACGCGGCCGTCGCCGCGGGGTTTGTGCTGCATGTCGTGGAGCCGCATCTGAACGGCCCGGCGGGCGAGGTGCCGGTCATCCTCGCGCCCGCGGACGGGCCGGTGCGGGTGCTGTGCGGCCAGGGGCCGGCGCCGGCCGGGGCCAGCGTGGCGCACTACACCGGGCTCGGCCTCGATCTGGTTCCCGGCACCGGACCGCTCGCCGCCGCGGTCCCCGGCGCCTTCGACGCCTGGATGCTGCTGCTGCGCGACTTCGGCACCAAGTCCCTCGCCGAGGTGCTGCGCTACGCCATCGGCTACGCCGAGCACGGCCACCCGGCCGTCGAGCGGATCGGGGAGACCGTCGAGACGGTCCGTGAGCTCTTCGAGACGGAGTGGAAATCCTCGGCCGGGATCTACCTGCCGCACGGCAAGTCCGTCGCCCCGGGCGGGCTTCTCAGGAACCGGCCGCTGGCGGCCACCTGGCGCCGGCTGACAGCGGAGGCGGAGGCCGCGTCCGCCGACCGGGAGGCGCAGATCGAGGCCGCCCGCCGGGTCTGGCGCGAGGGTTTCATCGGCGAGGCGCTCGCCGCCTTCGCCGCCCGCCCGGCCATGGACACGTCGGGGGAGCGCCACGCGGGCACCCTCACCGGTGACGACCTGGCCGCCTTCGCCGCTTCGTACGAGGCGCCGGCCACCTATGACTGGAACGGCTGGACCGTCGCCAAGGCGGGCGGCTGGTCCCAGGGACCGGCCTTCCTCCAGCAACTCGCCCTGCTGCCAAGTGAGTTGCCTGCTTACGGCAGTCCCGAGTACATGCATCTGCTCATCGAGGGCAGCAAGCTCGCGATGGCCGACCGCGAGGCCTGGTACGGCGACGCGGACGAGGTGCCGCTCGGCACGCTGCTCGGCGCGGACTACAACGCCGCGCGCCGGACGCTGATCGGCGAGCGCGCTTCGTACGAGCTGCGGCCCGGCAGCCCGGACGGCCGCACCCCGCGGCTGAGCAAGCACGCGCTGGCGGTCGCGGCGGGCGAGGACGCCTTTGATCCGATGGCTGTCTCCGGGAGCGGGGCGGGCGAGCCGACGGTCGCCCGTGGGGTGGCCTCGGGCATCGCGCCCGAGGTCGACCGGAACGGCGCCACCCGGGGCGACACCTGCCATATCGACGTCGTCGACCGCTGGGGCAACCTGGTCTCCGCGACCCCCTCCGGAGGCTGGCTGCAGTCCAACCCGGTCGTCCCGGCCCTCGGCTTCCCGCTCGGCACCCGGCTGCAGATGGCCTGGCTGGAGGAGGGACTGCCGAACTCGCTCACCCCCGGGCGCCGCCCCCGCACCACCCTCACACCGTCTCTCGCGCTGCGCGACGGGGCCCCTGTGATGGCCTTCGGCACGCCCGGCGGCGACCAGCAGGATCAGTGGCAGGTGCACTTCTTCCTCGCGGTGGCGCTGCGGTCGGCGGTCCGCGGCGGCCTCGACCTCCAAGGTGCCATCGACGCCCCGAACTGGCACAACGACTCGTTCCCGGGCTCCTTCTACCCGCGGGGGATGCGGCCGGGGAGCGTCACCGTCGAGTCCGGGATCGGCGCGGAGACCGTCGCTGAGCTGCGGCGGCGAGGTCATCTCGTCACGGTTGGCGACGCCTGGTCGGAGGGGCGGCTGTGCGCCGTGGCGCGCGATCCGGAGACCGGAGTGCTGTCCGCGGCGGCGAATCCGCGGGGGATGCAGGGGTACGCGGTCGGACGCTGAACCCCTCGGTGGTGGGGCGGTGACGGCGGGTGTGCGACGGGGCGGTCACGGCGGGTGTGCGTGCCACCACGCCGTGCACTCCGCAGCATCGGGAGTTCACCTGGTGTCCAGGCGTTGTGTCAGTGGGGCGTGGTTCGATGGATGCATGATCGAAGCAATTCGTACCCAGGATTCGGGAGATACCACGAATATCACCGATGCCACGACCAGCAGTGACGACGCCGCCATGGCCCTGACCGCCGCTCCCCGCCGGTCCTCGCTGGACCTCTCCGCGCTGGACCTCGCCGCCGTCGAGGCAGTCGTGCGCCAAGCCGCGGCCGACGAGATCATGCCGCGCTTCCGGCAGCTCGCCGCCGAGGACATCGTCGAGAAGAACGGGCCGCACGACCTCGTCACGGTCGCCGACCGGCTCGCCGAGGAGCACCTCACCGCCGCGCTGACGGCCCTGCTGCCCGGCTCCCAGGTCGTCGGCGAGGAGGCGGTCCACGCCGACCCGAGCGTGCTCGACGCGCTGCGCGGCGACGCCCCTGTCTGGATAGTCGACCCGGTCGACGGCACCCGCCAGTTCGTGCACGGCGACCCCGGCTTCGCCACCCTCGTGGCGCTCGCCCACCGCGGCGAGGTGCTGGCCTCCTGGACGTACGCCCCCGCGCTCGGCCTGATGGCGATCGCCCGCCGCGGCGCCGGCGCCGAGCTCAACGGCGTACCGCTGCATGCGGGCAGCCCGGCCCCCGGCGCGGTGCTCGACGTGGCCACCTCCCACTTCGACTTCACCAGCGACGACGAGAAGCGGGTGCTGGCCGCCCTGGACACCGGTGGCGTCGCCCCGCGCCCCTGCGGTTCGGCGGGCCTGGAGTATCTGCACATAGCCCGCGGTGAGATCGACGCCATCGCCTTCAGCTGGGAGAACGCCTGGGACCACGCCGCCGGGCTGCTCCTGGTGCAGGAGGCGGGCGGCGCGAGCGGCACGGTCGCCGGGCAGCCGTTCCGTATCGAAGGCGGCAACGCCCTGCCCTTCACCGCGGCGCGGGACGAGGAAACGGCGCGGCGTATCCTCGGACTGCTGGCAGCCGCCAACTGATCCTCAACGACGAGGGTTCAGACGCGAGGGGAGTGGCGCAGGTGCCGAGGATGCTCGATGCCGTGGTGGTCGGGGCGGGACCCAACGGTCTGACGGCCGCCGTCGAACTGGCCCGGCGCGGCATGTCCGTCGAGGTCTTCGAGGCCCGGGACACCATCGGCGGCGGAGCCCGCACCGAGGAGCTGACCCTCCCCGGCTTCCGCCACGACCCCTGCTCGGCGGTGCACCCCCTCGGGGTGGGATCGCCCGCCTTCAGAGCCATGCCCCTGGCGCGGTACGGCCTGGAGTGGCTGCACCCGGAGCTCCCGATGGCGCACCCGTTCCCCGACGGCACGGCCGCCGTGCTCGCCCACACCGTCGGCCAGACCGCGATGTCCTTCGGCGCGCGCGACGCCGGCACCTACCGCAGGCTCGTCGCGCCCTTCGTCGCCAAGTGGGACACCCTGGCGCATGACTTCCTGCGCACCCAGTGGCTGGGCCTGCCCAGCGACCCGCTGACGTACGCCCGCTTCGGCCTGGTCGCGATGCAGCCGGTCACCCTCCTCAACAGGCGCTTCCAGGACGAGAAGGCCCGCGCGTTGATGGCCGGTCTCGCGGCGCACGCCATCGCGCCGCTCGGCAGCTTCGGCACCACCGGCCTCGCCCTGATCTTCGCGCTCGCCGCGCACGCCAACGGATGGCCGGTGCCGCGCGGCGGCTCCCAGGCGATCTCCGACGCGCTCGCCGGTCTGCTGCGGGCCCATGGCGGCGCGGTGCACACCGACTTCGAGGTCAAGCGGCTGGACGATCTGCCGCCGGCCCGCGCCTATGTCTTCGACACCTCACCGACCGCGCTCGCCCGTATCGCCGGCCTGGGCAACGCCTACCGGGACGTGAAGTACGGCCCCGGCGTCTTCAAGATCGATTACGCGATGTCCGGCCCGGTGCCCTGGACGGCCGAGGAGGCCCGCCGGGCCGGCACCGTCCATATCGGCCCCACCAGCGGCGAGATCGCCGCCGCGCTGAACGCCGCTGTGCACGGCCAGGACCCGTCCGCGCCCTTCCTGATCACCGCTCAGCCCAGCCTGATCGACGACACCCGCGCCCCCGAGGGCAAGCACACCTTCTGGGCGTACGGCCATGTCCCCAACGGCTGGGAAGGCGACGCCACCGACGTCGTCGAGCGGCAGATCGAGCGCTTCGCCCCCGGCTTCCGGGATCTCGTCCTGGCCCGTGCGGTCGCCGGTCCGCCCCAACTCGCCGCCCGCAACGCCAATTACGTCGGCGGCGACACCGCCACCGGCTCCGCGGCCGGGCTGCGCCTGCTCATCCGCCCCAAGCTCACCCGCATCCCCTACGAAACCGCCCACCCCGCCGTCTTCCTCTGCTCCCAGGCCACCCCGCCCGGCCCCGGCGTCCACGGCTTGTCCGGCCACTACGCCGCCAAGGCGGTCTGGCGCCGGCTCCGCGCCGCCCGCGCCTAGGTGTATTGACCTGGAGCGTTGTTCACACGGCTGATGGGTGGCTTGCCGTCCAGTGCGGTGTGGCAGCGGTGGTGGTTGTAGGTGTGGAGG
>NZ_JBFAIP010000043.1:0-54775 GCF_040654775.1 Streptomyces sp. NPDC050636 | reverse complement strand
ACTCCCTTCAGCGAGGTGTGGGCCGATGGAGGTGCTGGCCGCGATCGTGTTCGTGGCGACGTCAGACTGCGCCCACGGCACCACAAACGTCGCCTGATGAGGTCATGGGCAGGGTGCTCCTGGAGCGACAGCGCTGAGCTGGGCCCCGGCCGACCTCGGTGCGGCCGGCAAGCGCACCGCCACTACCGGCGCAGACCCGGGCTCAGATGCTGAAGTGCTCCTTGCCCAGTAGGGGCTGTACTCGTGAGCGGAAGCCTGCGGTGCGGAAGGGACGCTGCAGGAGTCCGGGGTGCAGGTGCTGTGCCAGGGCGGCGGCGATCATTCCCTGGTCCAGGGCGAGGACGAAGTCGCTGATGCGGCCGGTCGTGACGTTGACGGAGTCGCGGAAGCCGTAGTGGTCGTCGTATGCGCCGAGGTTCCGGGCGATCGCTTGGAGGTTGGCGATGACTTCGTCGGGTGCCTGGGGCAGGGCCAGGAAGGAGGCGTGGGGGGTGACCACTCCGAGGCTGTTGTAGCCGTCCTGCTGCATGCCGATCGCATCGACGCCGTATTCGCGGTATCCCCCTTCGGGGATGCCGGCGGGCGAGAAGCCCCAGTATCCGTACTTCTCCTCCATCAGGCCGTGTTCGATCTGGCTACGCACATAGCGACGGTGAGTGGTGCCCCAGGACTTCGGCGACCACTCTGCCTCGGGCACGAACAGCGGCACCATCAGGGCCTCGAACATCGAGCCACCCCAGGTCGGAACAAGCTTGCGGCCGCGGTAGGTGTAGTGGCCCTGCCAGACGCGTACGCCGTCCACGGTGACGTAAATACCCTCGGGCTGCTGTTCTTGTCCCATGCCGGGGAGCAGGGTGCGATGGAGGTGCCAGTAGTGGTCGGTGGGCAGTGAGCCGTCGGCAATGCCGAGGTAACTCGCCATGCGGGGTTCGGTGTTCAGGGCTCCATAGTGGAAGCCGGTGGGTTCACCGTTGCCGGGCTTGTCTGGCCAGTAGCCGCCGAGGAGTTGGCCGGGGCCCGCCGTCGGGTCGGCCGGGTCGTAGGGGGTGTAGAAGTACGACCAGTCGGCTTCGGCGAGGAGTTGGGCGATGCGCGGGCGAAGTGCCGGAGCGGCGTCGGCTGCGATCTTCAGGCCGGTGACCAGCCAGGCGTTGTCGACGGTGGACAGGAACGGCCGGACCGGGTCTCCGTTCTCCGGCCACGTCGCGAGGACCGATCCGTCATGGGCGTCGTACCAGTTGAACCAGAAGCCGTGCGCGCGTTCCAGTTTCTCCACGGCCGCGACCATGCGGGCGAGCCGGTCGTGCATGAGCGACGGGGAGATGACGCCGAGGCCGGCCGCGGCCACCGTGGACCACATCCCGCAGCCGATGTTGGTCGGCGAGGTCTGCGGCGAGGGGACGGGGGCCCCTGGGCGGCTTGCGTCGATCTTGTCGGCGGTCAGGCCGAAGTCCGTGGTCATGGCCGTGATCGAGCGGTAGGTCGCTTTGAACCAGGTGCGCAGCAGGGTGGTGTCCGAAGCCGTGCGGGCACGGGGTGACGTGGCCGCGAAGGTGGTGGGTCCGGTGGCGCAGACGGCCGCAGTTGCTGCGGTGGCAGTCGTGAGGAAGCGACGACGGTTCATGCGGGCTCAACTCCTCGAAAGCGAGACGGTGGAGCGGGAGGCGGTGGGCGGGAGCCGGTGGGTGTCAGGGCCCACCGGCTCCCGGGCGCATGGGGCAGCGTCGGTGGCCGCCGGGCGCGGTGGCGCGGTCAGGAAGCGGTACGCGGCAGTCCGCGGGTGCGGCCGAGCGCGCCGAGCCATACGGCGGACGGCTTGGGTGTGCGCTCGAAGGTGACCGGGTCGACCGCGATGAGGCCGAAGGTGGGCGCGTAGGAGCCCCACTCGTAGTTGTCCAGCGCGCTCCAGGCCAGGTAGCCCTGGACGTTGAGGCCGTCCTCGATGGCAGCGGCGACGGATGCGAGGGCGCCGGTGTAGTAGTCGATGCGGCGGGTGTCGTCGCCGGTGGCGATGCCGTTCTCGGTGACGATCAGCGGCACGTCGCGGCCGATGACGTCGGCGGTGTGGCGCAGGGCATGGCCCACGGCGGCGGGGTAGTACTCCCACTGGGTCAGCGTGCGCTCGGCGTCCTCGGGGGCGGGTATGGGGCCGTCGGTGCCGATCTCGGTGCGGGTGTAGGACTGGACGCCGATGAAGTCGTCGCCGCGGGCGGCCTCGATGAAGACGTCCTCGCGGGGGTGGCGGTAGGCGGCGGTGGTCTCCTCGGCTCCGGGCAGTGCCTGGTAGACCTGGTTGGCGATGCTCCAGCCGACCTGGATGTCCGGGTTGACGGCCCGTACCGCCTTGACCGCGGCGTGGTGCGCGGCGATCACCGCGTGGGTGGTCTCCTCATCCGGGTACGGCAGTCCGGCAGGCGGGAAGCCCTGCTCGCCCCGCTTGGCGAGGCCCGCCATCACGGCGATCATGTTGGGTTCGTTGATGGTGCACACATGGCGGACACCATCGGCGATGATCGGCGCGCAGTTCTCGACGTACCGGGCGAACAGTGCCACGGCGCCGTCGGCGGTCCAGCCGCCGAGGTCCTCGAACCACCGCGGCACGGTGAAGTGGTGGAGGGTCACCATGGGGCGCAGCCCGCGGGCCAGGGCGCCGTCCACCATGCGGCGGTAGTGCGCGATCTCGGCGCGGGAGAAGGCGCCTGGGGCCGGTTCGATGCGGGCCCACTCGATGCTGAAGCGGTAGTCGGTGAAGCCGAGGTGGGCGAGCAGGTCCATGTCCTGCTCCCAGCGGTGGTAGCTGTCGCAGGCGTCCAGGCTGGGTTCTGAGATCTTGGCCGCCGGGTCGTGTTCCTTGCGCCACCAGTCGCTGTTGACGTTGTTGCCCTCGATCTGGTGGGCGGCGGTGGAGGCGCCCCACAGGAAGCCGTCGGGGAAGCGGAGGGAGGTGTCGGTCATGGTCCGTTTCTGTCTCTCTGATCGGGGGACGGGCCGGCCGTGCGGGCAGCGCAGGTGACGCACTTGGTGCGCGTGCGATTGGTGGTCGGCCCGTTTGTGTGAGGACCTCGGGAGCTACTTCAGGCCGGCGGTCGCAATGCCCTGGGTGAAGTGGCGTTGCAGGACGACGAAGGCGGCCAGGACGGGCAGCACCACCAGCAGGGAGCCGGCCATGAGCATGCCGTTGCCGCCGGCGACCGTGCGGTTGGGGTCGTTGGCGAAGGTCGCCAGTGCTACCGGCAGCGTGTACTTGCCGGGGTCGTTGGTGGCGACCAGCGGCCAGACGAAGTTGTTCCACGAGCCGAGGAACGTGAAGATCGTCAGGGTGGCCAGGGCGGGTTTGACCAGGGGCAGCACGATGCGCCAGAAGATGTACCACTCGCCGGCACCGTCGATCCTGGCCGCCTCCAGCAGCTCGTCCGGCACCGACTGCATGAACTGCCGCATCAGGAAAACCCCGAAGGCGCTCGCGGCGAACGGCAGGACGAGCCCGGCGTAGGTGTCGATCAGGCCCATCCCGCTCATCAGCACATACAGCGGCAGGATCAGTAGGTTGCCCGGCACCATCAGCGCGGCGAGCACGATACCGAAGACCTTGGAGCGGCCCGTGAAGTCGAGTTTCGCGAGCGCGTAGCCGAGCATCGAGCAGAACAGCAGATTGCAGACGGTCACGAGAACGGCCACGACCAGCGAGTTCACGAAGTAAAGCGGCATGTCCAGCTGGTCCAGCAGCGCGCTGACGTTGTCCAGCGTCCACCGCGATGGGATCCACACCGGTGGGCTGGCAGTCAGGTCCTGCCTGGTCTTGAAGGCGGACAGTGCCATCCACAGGAACGGCGCCGCCATCACCAGTAGGCCCAGCGAAGCGACCAGGTACAGCACAGGCCGGCGGACGCGGCCCTCGCGACGCCGGCCACCCGGGGTGGAGGCGGTCTGCGTGGATGCCGTGGGGGCGCTCATCGGGTGTTGTCCTTCAGCAGTCGGAGCTGGAGCACCGTGACGCCCGCGATCACCACGAACAGGACGTAAGCCATGGCGCTCGCATAGCCCATGTGGAAGAAGTTGAAGCCCTCCCGGTACATGTCCAGCGACACCGTCAAGGTGGCGTTGGAGGGCCCGCCCTGCGTCATCACGAAGGGCTCCTCGAAGACGTTGAGATAGCCGATGGTCGTGATGACCGTGGCATAGAGCATCGTCGGCCGCAGCAGCGGTACGGTGATGCGCCGCAGCTCCTGCCAGCCGCCGGCACCGTCGAGCCGCGCGGCCTCCCGCACCTCGGTGGGGATCGCCTGCAGGCCGGCGATGAACAGCACCATGACGGTGCCCAGGTTCCGCCAGACGGCCATCAGGATCAGCGACGGCATGGCCCAGGTCTCGGAGCCGAGCAAGTCCGGTGCCTTCGTGCCCAGTTCGGCGGCGAGGCCGGCGACCAGGCCGTCCGACGGGTCGAGCACGAAGCGCCAGACGACGGCGACCGCGACGATGGAGGTGACGACCGGGGCGTAGAAGCCGACCCGGAAGAAGGTGCGGGCCCGGTCGATGCCGTTGTTCAGCAACAGCGCCACCAGCAGGCCGAGCACAATGGTCAGCGGCACCCCGACGACCACGAAATAGGCGGTGTTGAACAGGGCCGTGCGGAACGTGTCGTCGCCGAACAGCTTCGCGTAGTTGTCCAGGCCGACGAACTGCGCCTCCAGGGGCCGTCTGACGTCGCGTACTCCGAAGTCGGTGAAGCTCATCCACAGCGTCGCCACGATCGGGAACAGCATGAAGACGCCGAACAACACCAGGAACGGGGTGGAGAACAGCCAGCCGTGCAGATTGCGCCGGCCCTGCGAACGGCGCCCGCCCCGCCGCCCCGCCCCCGCGGCCGGCGGCTTCGCGCTGCCGGCCCGCCGGGTCTTGGTCTTCGACACGGCCGCACCGTCGGCCGATCTGGTCACCAGAGACATACCGGCTACCCCACCAGGCTCTCGATCGCGGACTGCGCCTCGTCCAGCGCCGCCTTCGCGGAGGACTTGCCCTGGGTGACCGACCCGATGGCTTCGTCGACCTTCGAGGTGATCTCGGTCAGCTTGGGCTGGGCAGGCAGCGCCTTCGCGGTTTCCATCTGCTTCCGGAACACCTCCATCTTCGCGTCGCCGGCGAGCTCACCCGTTTCCCACGCCGCGGTGTTGGCCGGCAGGTCCTTGGTGCGCTCGTACCAGTCGGCCTGGCCCTTGGCGTCGGTGAGGTAGCTGATGAACTCCTTTGCGGCTGCCTTGTGCGTGCTTTCGGCGGAGATCGCGAGGCTGGACCCGCCGGCATTCGACACCGACGCCTTGTCCGCCGGTACGGCGGCCACGGCCCACTTGCCCTTGAGGCCGGGGTAGTTGTCGTTCAGCAGGCCCACCTGCCACGGGCCGCCCAAGAACATCGGCACGGCTCCCCTGTTGAAGTCCTTCATGACGTCGTAGCCCGGCCGAAACGCCTTGTCGCTCAGACCCTTGTCGTAGTAACTGCCGTAGTTCTCCAGCGCCTTCACGGCATCGGGGCTGTTGACGACGGGCTTGCCGCTGTCGTCGAGGACCGCGCCGCCGGCTGAGTACAGGAAGGGATAGAAGCTCTGCACGGCGTCCAGTCCGCTCGGCTGGATGTGCAGTCCCCACTTGGTGCCAGCCTTGCCCTGATGCGCCTCCGCCGCCTTCCGGAGGTCCGCCATGGTGGCCGGGGCACCCTTGAGGCCGGCCTTCTTCGCCAAGTCGGTGCGGTAGAAGAGGACGCGGGTGTCGACATACCAGGGAACACCGTAGGACTTGCCGTCGTAGGTGCCCTGGTCCCAGGCGGCAGGGAAGAAGTCACCCTTCTTGAAAGCCTTGGTGTCAACCGGCTCCAGCGCCCCCATATCGGCGAACTCGCCCAGGAAGCTCGAACCCATCTGCATCACATCCGGAAGCTTGCCAGCGGCGGCCGCGGCGACCAGCTTCTGGTGTGCCACGTCCCAGCCGACCGGGGTCACCTTGACGGTGACGTTGGCGTGGGCCTTCTCGTACGTCTTGGCGACGTCGGCGAGCTTCTCGCCCTCCGTCCCCATAGCCCAGACGGTCAGGGTCTGCTTTGCCTCGGCGCCCACGTCCGCGCCCCCCGAGCCGCCACATGCGGTCAAGGTCAGAGCGGACGCCACAACGAGGGCGAGCGAGGTGGTTCTGGCGGCGTGGTGCATGGACGACTCCTCGTCGAGCGTGGCCGATGTATGCGCTCCCTGTAAGCGCATACATCACTCTGCGGCCGACCCTCGAAGCGCGACAAGAGGACGTCTGGTTACGTTCCCGTAACGAGCCTCGAATGAATAGGAGGACAAACGCTCACGTTTATCCTGATTCATATACCGAGAGTGAATGAGCTGACGTCGGACCTACTGCGCCCGACCCTCGGGCATCCCGAGTCCACCGTTCACAGCAGACGCCGACCGAATCCAGCCAACCGCCGGCTCAGTAGCTCTGGTGCCTGATCACCCGCGCACCGCTCGCGGTCCGCGGGTACGGCTCACCGTTCGCCCGGCCTGGCTGGCTCTTCGTCGCCGCACCCGCAGCTCGCGCGACGCACGACCGTCACGGGGAGCATCACCGACACCGGATCCCCGGTGCGTGAGCCGCTCAGCCGCTCCACCAGCAGTTCCACGGCCGCCTCACCCATGTGCAGCATCGGTTGATGCACGGTGGTCAGCGACGGGCGCACGAGGCGACTGAGGGGAATCCCGTCAAAGCCCGTCACCACCACATCGCCCGGCACCTGCACGCCACGCCGCTCCAGCGCATGCAAGGCCCCCACGGCCATCTGATCATTGGCGAAGACGAAGGCATCGGGCCGCTCACCGGCCCGTTCGCACAGCACCTCCGCGGCACGAGCCCCTTCCGCGTGCGTCATCACCCCCACGCGCACGACCGGCTCCCCGCCGACCTCCACCCCCGCGTCACGGCAGGCCGCCAGGAAGCCCCGGAAACGCGCCTCCGCGTCCGGAGACTCCTCCGAAGAGCCGATGTAGGCGGGGCGGCGCACGCCGTGGTCCTGGATGAGGTGACGGGTCAGCTCGCGCTGACCGTCGAAGTTGGCGGCCTCGATGTGATCCAGACGGTCCGCCGTGTCCAGGCTCTCCCGGGGCCCGGCCAGCATCACCACCGGCTGGCGCCGGGAGATGACATCCAGCTCCATGGTCGGCACGGTCCGCGCGAGCACCGCGAACCCGTCGACCCGTCCGGCCACCTTGGCGACCAGGCTCTCCGGGCCGCCCTTCAGCGAGGCCGCGATCAGCAGCGCGTACCCGTGGCGGCGGGCGGCACGTTCCATGCCGCGAATGATCTGGTCGGAATACAGCATCGCCGCGTCGTCGTCCGCGGCCTCGGCAGCCTCCGCGTCCGTGCCCGGATCGGAGGAGTCGGGAAAGCACAGGCCCAGGACGCCGGTGGAACGGCTGGCGAGTCCACGCGCGTTGCCGCTTGGCACATAGCCGAGGTCACGGGCCGCGGCGAGAACCCGTTCCCGGGTTTCGGACCGCACGGACTCGGGGTTGCGGTAGACCCGGGACACCGTGGCAATGGAGACCCCGGACCGTTCTGCGACGTCGTACACCGTGGGGGCGGCGCCGGAAACGGTCATGGAACCCACCCCGCTGTGTGATCTGCACGTACACCTACGATGAAAGCGCATTCACACTAGGTCCCGACGGCCGGAACAGGCAAGCGGCATTACGGTCCGTCCCGGATACCGATCACGGCGATCGCGGACCGTGAACCGTACCGCTGGGTACATGAGGACGTACTCCGGCCGGTGGGCCGCATCGCTGCCGAACACGCGTCGCAAAGGTGCCCCGCGTGGGTGGCCGCTATGGCGGGCGCGCCCCGAGGGTGAGGACTCTCGCTGTACAGATGCCGCCTGCGGGTACGAGCTGACCGTGGCCGGGGGCCTGACCTCCTGTCAGTCCAGGGCCTTCAGCTCAGCCACCTTCGCCCGTCGGCGCTCGGTCAGCGTGGCGCTGCCCGGGTCGTACTCCGGCGCGGATCAATCTGCCGGCCCCACCAGCACACCGAGGCTCCCTTTGCGGGAAAACCCGTTCCGGGGCCGAATGCACCGCCGTGCCAGTGTCGTGCCAGACAGAGGGGTAGACAGCGGTCAACAAGGGACAGAGACGCAGCCCAGCACACCCACCCCAGCTACAGCGTTTCCCCTGCTCAGGAAGGCATAGGCACCCGAAATCCCCCTGATTCCCAAGCTCAGAGCGCGGATTCGATTCCCGTCACCCACTCCATAACAAAGGCCCAGGTCAGACACCTGGGCCTTGTTGTCGCCTAGACGTCTCGCGGAGCCGCGCGCCCGCCCTGTGCCCCAACTCGCCTGAATGTCCCACCCAATGAGCCATCGACACGTGAACACCGCCCCGATCAAGCCATCTCACCTAGAATCACGAGACGCATTCGTCGTGATCTGCAACACGCAACCGCCATGGATGCGCGAATCCGCAAGACGCTATCCGGGCTTGAAGGCCCAGGCACGGGCGGCGCGACGGAAGTCAGGCAGGACTCCTGCAGAAGTCGTTGTAACCGCCCAGCTCGTCCAGGACGACGACGAGGAAGGCGTGGACCGGGTGATCGCGACAGCCACCCAGCCCAAAAAAAGCCCCGAGTTCATGCTGCAAGCCGCAGATCGCCCGACACCACGATCCCCTGTTCCACGATCGAGAAGGCTGGGCTCACATGACTGACAGCCATCCCAGACCTCGTTGTCACAACTTCCGTTGCAGACATATCGCTATCCGCGCCCTGTCATCGGCACGTTCCATGGACGATTGATCACAGAACATATCGCGCTGTGCCGTCAGCAACCACGACGACAGAGCCGCGGGCTTTCCACCAAGTCATTCCTCCTCGGCCTGAAATCGGCCGACAGTCGTTCCGAACCCAACACCTTCAACCACCACGTCACCCCTACACACGATCAAGAGTCAGGGGTCCGATGCTCAAAGAAATCCAGAATTCGGCTGAGCCTGGTTAGTCGTGTAACGCCCTCGCCTACGGGGCACCAGAAGAATTCCGCTCCAGCCCATGCAAGACGCCGGCCACGCAGCGGACCGGAACACCAGCTGGCCGTACATGACGGCAAGATGGTGGCATCACCCTGAACTTCCACCCGGTGGCCAAGACGCTGACCACCGACCACCCGCAAGGAGAAGGATCAAGATCACAATCGGCAGCCGGCCGGGAGGATCCCGTGACGTTCGAAGAGCTGCGGGCGTCGCTGGTCAGGCTCGCGGGCACCGACTTCGGTATGCACAGCCCCCGTTGGCTCTCCCGGTTCGGCGATGCCGCAGCACGGCAAGCCGAGCGGCACCGGGAAGGCAGTGTGCTGCTGGCGGGCGACGCGGCGCACATCCGCTACCCCGCGGGGGGCCAGGGGCTGAACCTGGGGGTGCAGGACGCGGTCAACCTCGGCTGGAAGCTGGCCTCGGTGGTGCGCGGCCGGGCGCCGGAGACCCTGCTGGACGACTACCACGCCGAGCGGCACCCCGTCGCGGATCGGGTGCTGCACAACACCCGGGCGCAGGCGGCACTGTCCCGACCGGGGGCGCAGACCGACGCGTTGCGCGACGTACTCGCCTCGCTCATCGAGTTCGACGACGTCAACCGGTACCTGGGCGGCGTGATCACCGCGCTGGACATCCGGTACCCGGTCGACGGCCCGCCACCCGCTGGCGTGCCGTCGAGTCCCCGACGCCGACCTCAAAACCTCCGACGGCGACACCCGTCTCTTCGCCCTGCCGCGCATTCATTTGGGATCCTGCCTGCTTGCCTCACGCCATGTTCGAGGCTCGTAGCCTGCACCAGGTCCACCCGCGATCTGTCGGAGTCGTGATCTCACTCCTTGGGGCCCGTCGGTGGGACGGCGCTATCGCGCTGACACCGGCGCGGCCTGTTGCCGCGAAGCGAGGGCTTCGACCAGCCAGCAGTGCGTGATCCCCAGGTTGGGGCGCTGAGCAGCCGTGATCGTGGCGACGAGTTGCCAATAGCGGCGAAAGAGGGGGATGGTGCTGTGCAGCTCCGCACTCATGAAGGCGCGGAATTCGGGTGTGTCGTCCTCGCCACGGGAGCGGGCGCAGGCTCGGGAGAAGTGGTCCAGAGCCTCTCCGGGCTGGGGTGGCAGGCCGTCGGCGACCGTGTCGGTGGCGAGCTCGGAGGCATCGAGGAGTCCTGAGTACAGCGACGCCTTGTCGCGCACGTGGTGGCAGGCCCAGTAGACGGGGAAGTCCTGGTGCCTGGTGAGTGTGTGCAGTTCGGCGTAGGCCAGGACCACTTCCGCGGTGGGTTTCTCCGGAGGTTCCGGAACGGCCTGCGCGGTGATGGCATCGGCAAGGCGCGCCGGTATGGATGCGGGAATCGTCTGCCCCCATGCCCCCGCGAGCCGGTCTTGGGCTTCCGGCAGACGCTGAACCCGGGACAACACCTCCAGACGGCGGAGCCGCTCCTGTGCGGAGCAGTCGTCCAGTGCCTCCAGGGTGGCCTGGCGCCAGTGGAGTTCGGTTAATCGGCTCCGCACAAGGCCCATCTCGTCGGCGATGAGGTCGCCGAGGCTGCGTTCGCCGGAAGCCAGCTGGGTGATGGTGGAGATCGGGGTGTCCAGCGCGCGCAGCCGCTGGACCAGGCGCAGTTGTTCCAGCGCCTCCGGCCGGTAGCGGCGGTGGCCCCCAACGCTTCGCTCGGCGACGGGCAACAGACCGACGTCGGAGTAGTACCGGACCGTCTTCACCGGCAGCCCGGTGCAGGCCGCCAGCTGCCCAATGGTCCATGTGATCTCTTTCACAACTGCTTGAACCTCCAGCGCACGGGAGCTCTTAGCGTACGAAGTGCCGGTCGAACACGAGCCACAGAAACCGGCCAATACATCACCCGTCTCACGTGCCTCATGTGAGAACTAACCAGAGGGGAACGCATCATGCGTATCCGTCACATAGCCAGTGCGGGCGCTGTCGCCGCCGCACTCACGCTCGGTGTCACATTGCCGGCCTTCGCCGACAGTCACGCCCCGGTCGCCGCCGACCAGGCGGCCGCCGCGAAGCGGAAGGTCCACGTCTTCCAGGACGCCAATTACAAGAACAGGAGCACGACCTTCACCAAGAACATTCCGAAGCTGTCGAAGTACGGCTGGAACGACACCATCAGCTCCGCCAAGAACGCGGGCAACCGCACGGTCAAGTTCTACCAGCACAAGAACTACATGGGCGCCCGCTTCTCCCTGACGAAGGGCGAGAAGGAGCCCCACTTCGGCGACCACCCCAACATGAGCGACGCGACGAGTTCCATCAAGTTCAGCTGACAGCGGGTTCCGTCAGTAACTAACTGCTGACAGGCGGGGTGCGGCGACTGGGGCCGCACCCTGCCCTACCTGCCACCGCACCCCACTCAACACACACCGCGCACCGCACACCGCACACCGCACACCGCACGACGAGAGGCAACCATGTCGCCCTCCCGCGCCCGGGCCACCACCGCGCTCGCACTGCTGCTCCTGGCCACCACCGCCTGCACAGCCGCGCAGCACGAGTCCACGCCCACCTCGCACCCCCCGCCGGTGTCCCGGCAGGCCCAGCAGCTCCGGCTGCCACTGGACGCCTACGCATCGACCGTGGCTGAGACCCACGCCGTGGAAGACGCACAGGACATCCTCATGCGCCGGTGCATGAACGACCTCGACATGGAGTGGAAAACCCTGCCCCGGGTGGACGCCCAGGACACCGAGCCGCCCAACCTCCGACGATACGGAGCCGACGAGGCGGAAGTCGTCCGCTACGGATACCACCCGCGCCCCGACCCGCCGTCGGTGGTACGGCGCAACCGGGCCTGGGACGAGCGTGAGGCGCTCCCCGCCGAGGTGCAGCGCGCGGCCTACGGGTCCTCCGGCAAGGGCGGCTGCCTCAAGACCGCCCAACACCAACTCGTCGGCGACACTGCCCCCCTCGACTACCGCGCCTTCAACCAGCTGACCGGCACCGCCCTCGAAACCTCCCGGCGGGCCCCCGAAGTACGCGACGCCCTGCGTACATGGCACACATGCATGGCGAAGGCAGGCTTCGACTACCCGGACCCCTTCGCCGCCGCCGACAGCGAGCGCTGGGAGACGACCGAGCCCACCGCGGCCGAACGCGCCACCGCCCGCGCCGACGTGGCCTGTCAGAAGTCGGCGAAGCTGGTGACGGTATGGGCAGCGGCCGAGACCCGTATCCAGCGTCGCCTGATACGGCAGAAGGAGAACGCCGGCCGGCTGCACGAGGCGAAAGCCCGCAAGGACCGCTGGATGGCAGCGGCCCGCCGCGTCCTGGACCGTGAGGGCCGCACGCACGGCCGGCATCACGCATCCGACCAATAGCCCCCACGTATCCGAAAATAGCCAACCAAAGGAGTTCCTCATGCGTATCGGTCACATAGCCGCTACAGGCGCCGCCGCTGCTGCACTCACGCTCGGCGCCGCGCTGCCGGCCTCCGCCGACGGTCACCCGGACCTTGCCGCGGCCAAGCCCAACCCCAAGGTCCAGGTCTTCGAGCACCCCAAGGTCCTGGGCAGGTACGCGACCTTCACCCGCAACGTGCCGAATCTGCCGCCCCGCGGCTGGAACCGCATCGGCTCCGCCAAGAACAAGGGCAACCGCACGGTCACGTTCTACCGGCACACCAACTACAAGGGCGCCCGCTTCCCCCTGGCACCGGGCGAGAAGGTGCGCGACTTCGGCGACCACAACGGTATGCACGACGGCCCCGGCTCCCTCCGCTTCCGCTGACAGCGAGCCGCTGACGGGCGGGGCGGACCGGGCAACCGACCGAGGCGGAGATCGCCGTGGTGTGCTGGACCATCGAGAGCGCCGCCCCCAGGCCCGACCCCGCGGCTTCCTGATCCCGGCGCTCGATCCGGTCCACTGATTCCGAATCACGTGATTCTGTATGGCGAGGGGCGCCTTAAGCAGCTGCGGCGGTCGTCATCTCAGTGTCGCCGTCTGAAGGTGTCCCAAGTTGCCTCCGGGAGCCATCTGGGAGCCGACCCGCTCCCCGAGCTCTCCTCGGCCGCACCGGATGCCGGACACCGTGGCCGAAGCGGCAGGCCACGCAGGGGCCGCGGGTTTCTTCAGCGCGGGTGACAGCGGCAGGAAGAGACGCGTACGACGGCATCACAGGACCTCTTGGTGCGGCAGGGCTGCGACACCGCTGTTGCTACCGAGAGGTCCTGGCCTGTCAGGTCATTCCGCCAGTTCTGCTCCCAACTGCTCTGCGATCAGTTTGTTCACGACGGGCACTCAGTCACAGCACCCGGTCCCGGTCCCGCCTCGGGCACACGCTAGAGTGCTCCATACCAAACCTTTTGGTATGAAGCACTGGTGTGGAGCGGGGAGTCAGAGTGAGCGCTGAGCAAACGTCGTGGCTGGAGCAGGGACTGGTGCTACTGGCGGAGCAGGGTGCCCCGGCGGTGACGCTGGAGCGGCTGTGTGAGCGCATGGGCATGTCGAAGGGGGCCTTCTACCACCACTTCGGTTCGATGCCGAAGTACCGGGCCCGGCTGCTGGGCCACTTCGAGTCCAAGTGCACCACGGCGGTCATCGATGAAGTGGAAGCCGTGGACATGCTTTCGGCGCCGGAGAGACTGCGCAGGCTCCTGGCAGAGGTGACCAAGGACGTCAGTCCGCCACTGGAGGTCGCCATGCGGGCCTGGGCGAAACAGGATCCCGAAGCGGCACGGGTGCAGGAGCGGGTGGACGCCACCCGTATCGGATATCTGCGGGACCTGTGCGAACAGGCCGGTCAGGAAAGGCCGGACCAGACGGCCAAGCTTCTCTATCTGCTGCTGGTGGGGGCGGAGCATGTGATGCCCCCACTCCCGAAAGCGGAGCTGCGTGAAATGTACGAAATGCTGCTCCCGCGTCCGGACCAGTCGGCCTCCTGACCCACGCATCGAGGAGGACACATCGTGAACATCATCGAGGCCACCCCCGAACTGGCTTCCGTCCTCTCCGGCGCCGACCACATCGACGTGAAGACGGCCGAATCCGCAGCACCCCTAAGGGAGTTCGTGGCCGGAGCCGTCAACTGGCGTCCCGGCTGGGTGAGGGCGCTGTTCCGCGCCAGGGCGGTGCTGGCCAGGCTCCTGCGGCTGCGTGAATCCGACATCCCGTCCGGTCGGCTGTTACGGCCGGAGGAGATCTCCTTCGCTGCCGGCAGCCGGATCGCCTTCTTCACCGTCACCGACGCCTCAGAAGACCAGTACGTCGTCCTCGAAGCCACCGACAGTCACCTGACCGGTCGCCTCGCCGTCGTCCGGACGCCCTTGACGGACGGCCGCGCCAGGTTCGAGGTGACCACCGTCGTCACCTACCACCGCTGGACCGGTCCGTTCTACTTCAACGTCATCCGCCCCTTCCACCACCTGGTGGTCGTCGGCATGACAAAGGCGGGTGCACGCTCGGCACCCGGCACCCCTGAAGGGAGCACGACATCATGAGTTTCCCCGTATGCCCGGAACCCCGTAAGCGCGACACCAGAGGTCTCCGCCACTGGGTTCCCCGCCTGATCCTCGCCGCTGCTGTGGTGCACATGGCGGTGGGCGTCGTCGCCGCGTACCCGCACTGGCGCGGCATCCTCTCCGACGGGCTGTGGAATACCGTCCACAATGACGATGACGCCCGCATGATGGCCCTGTGGTTCATGGTCAGCGGACTGGCATTCTTCGGGTTCGGACTCCTCGTCAGGAGATCGGTGACGGCCACGGGCGCGATACCCGCGGAAACCGGATGGGTCCTGCTGGCCGTCGGAATCCCGATATCGGTGCTGGAACCGGTCTCGGGCGGCTGGTCGCTTATCGCCATTGGTGCACTATCGGTGACGGCGTCGCGGCGGGACCGTCCCGCGACCGGCGTCGACAACGACTTCGAGCCAGCCGGCGCTCGACGACCGGGAAGCGCTACCGGGGCGGGCGGTCCCGGGGAATGAATGGTGCGGGCGGTACTGGGGGAATGGCGGCCGCGGCAGCCCAACGGTGCCTCGTCGATCTTTCGAGGCGGTGATGCCCTGGCCGGCGTGGCTGGACGGCAACGGCGGACGCCCGGAGGAGTACTGCCGACGGCAGGCCGTCGACGCGATCTTCTATGTGGTCGACAACGGGTGCAAGTGGCGCAACCTGCCGCGGACTTCCCGCCCTGGCGCACTGTGCATGCCGTCTTCGCCAGGTGGTACCAGGATGGTGACGTCCACGCGGTCCATAGCGATCTGCGTGACCAGGTCCGTCAGGCGGAGGGGTGGGACGCGGATCCCACTCCCGCGATCATCGATTCGCAGTCGGTACGGGCCGCGGAGACCGTCGACGCCGACAGCCGCGGCTACGACGCGGGCAAGAAAGTGGCGAGCCGCAAGCGTCACGTCATCACGGTGGCCCGCAGACTGGCCCGACCGACCGCCCAACACCCCTAAATGATCAGTTTGTTCATGGGCACTCAGCTTGCCTTTTAACCTCGGAATCGGACGTTGATGCTGCCCCGTGGTCTATCTGGGCTGCTGGGTGATGTTGACCATCCAGGTGATCCCGAACTGGTCGACGAGCGAGCCGGCCTCGTCACCCCATGACTGCTTGTCCAGGGGCAGCGTCACGGTACCGCCGGCGGACAGCCTCTCGAAGTAGTCGCGGAGTTTGGCGTCGTCGCCGTCGAGGAAGACCGCGACGTTATTGCCCGGGGTGTGGGGCATCTCTTCCCGAACGTCCCACGCCATCAGCGTGTAGCCGTCTGGGGTGCGGAGCGTGGCGTGCATGATCTTGTCGGGGTGAGGCACGTTCGGCGAGCCGTATTCGGCGTAGGTGCCCATATCCAGCTGGCCGCCGAGGATGTCCTGATAGAACTCGATCGCCTGCCGTGCGTTGCCGTTGAAGGCGAGGCACGGGTTGAGTTGAGACCCCATTTGATGCTCCTTGGCGTGAGTGATTCGAACGGCTTGAACGTAGCAGCGGGCACTGACAACCGTCCGAGCCTGGCAGCACGCCGGTCAGCTGACATCGACAGCGCCAAGATCCCCGGCAGAGTCACTCAGCTTGTTATTTGATCTTTGCGGCCTTGAGGCGATTGCGTTCGGTGATGGTCTCGGGTCGCTGGTCGTTTTGCCCACGTCGTGACGGGCGGCGGGATGACGGTTCTTCGACCCGACTGGCCTGCCTGGTCCGGGCGTTGAGGGTTTCGGCGCACGGGCTGGGCAGTGCAGGTGCGGGCGGAGGGGGCGAAACCCTCGGCGGACGCGGGCCGGGGTGAGCCGGGCGGGCTCAGCCGCTTTTTCCCAGCGGTGGCGGAGATCGGCGGCGGCCTCGCGGGTAAGCCGGAGCTGGGTGTGGGCAGCGATCACGAGCCACGTCCACCGGTCCGCGGCTTCAGAGGTACGGAGCTTGGGGCGGGTCCACCCGAGCGTGGTCTTGATCATTCTGAAGGTGTGTTCAAGGTCGAACCTGCGGAGGAACGCCTGCCAGCGCAGGTCGATGCCCTCGCTGGTCATGCCGGTCTTCGAGGACCACAGCCACAGCGGCAGCGGGTCTTGGCCGCCAGGCAGGTGGTCGACTGCCAGGCGGATCAACGTACCTTCGAGGACGGGGAGTTCGCCGGTGTGATCGATCCATGCGGAGCGGGTCGTGAGCCGGGGGTGGATGCGGTCCCAGGCCATGGCCTGGGCAGTGCCGTACCGGTCGGTGACCTGCGTCGTCGCGGCATCCGGCTCGCCCCAGGTCTCGGGTTTGGCGAAGCGGAACTCGCTTCCGTACTTGGGATAGCGACCACCGCAGGAATGGGTCAGGGCGAACTCCTTTCGCGAGGTGCCGGACGGCGCATCACCCGGTCCGCACGCATCCGCCCCAGCACCTCGACGGGCAGGCCGTCGAGCAAGTAGGCGATGCGCGGGGCGTCGTAGCCGGCGTCGAAGACAACCAGGATGTCGGGCTCTTCCGGCTCCCACTGGCCGCCGTCGATCAGGTCGGCCACGACGCGGCGGACCTGGGCCGCGGTGACCTCGGCGACGTCGTCGTCGGGACCCAGGCGGACCGCGTCCAGCAGCTGGCATCACGAGGTCCGCCCGGTTTCCAGGGCGGCGACGAAAGAGTACGGCCAGCCCGGGATGAACTGGTCGGTGGAGCGTCCGCTGCGGCCGTAGACGTGGCAGAACAGGCGCTCTGGGCTGCACGGGGCGTCGGGACGCAGCCAGTTGGTCACGTCGACCGCGAGGGCGAGCCGATTGTCGGCGGCCTCGGGCTGCGGAAGCACAGCCAGAGCGCGGCGAAGCCCGTCCGCGTCGATGCGGCCGCAGTTCAGCGCGTCATACAACGCACCGTGCCCACGGCGGTGCTCGGCCAGCAACGTCAGGTCCACCGGCGAGGTCACCGGCCCGTTCTCGCAGAGCATCGCGTCACACAGCTCGAACAGGGTGTCACCGCGCAGAGTCAGGCACGCGTAGAAGTCCTCCCGGAAGTGTGACGTGATGTCGAACGCGTCCCGCCGGGCATCGTGGTTCAGCAAGCTCACCTCTGCGGCCTTCGTATGAATCTGATTCCGTGGCGGAATGCAGGATCATGCGGGGGCCGTCAGCGTGCCCTGGGCATCCCCCAACGAGTGAGCACGTAATGGCGCACCTGGTACGAGCAGGACCGCCTGTCCCTCCAGACCATCGCTGAGCGAGAGGGCACAAGCCTCGCCACCGTCCGCCTCGCCTTGCTCAAGGACGGCACTCAGCTCCGCCCTGCCGGGTCCTATCCAGGCCGTCCGAGGAGGAGATGAACGTTCCGTTGCCTCCTGCCATGTCACAGGACTCAGAAGTCCGCTGGTCGTCGCGCCCCGGGCTCTGGGCGGGTCCTTCAGGAGCCGTGGGCTCTGCAGGTGAGGGGTGTTGTGGCGAGGACGACGCCATCGACGGACTGGCGGATGCGGACGGCTGCCAGGTCCGGGTCGGGGCGTCCGGCGCCGAGTCAGGTGATGACGGCCTCGATGGCCATCGTGGTGACCACCTGGGCCACCCACTCCAGCCACGGGCCCGCTGGAATGCACTGGCGGTAACCGGGCATCCGTCCGATCCCGCCCGCCAATGCTGAGCGGCGAATCCGACGCCGGCGCCGCCAGTATGTGTCGCTAGCGGTTGTCCTCCGGGTGCGGCCCCGTCGCGAACGGGTTCGGCTCATCGTCCGCGAGCACGCCCACAAAGGGTTCACCCTCCCCCGCGAACGTGTACGCGCCGCCTTCGATCCGCTCGATCAGGCCGCGCGTCCATTCCACGCCGAGGTCGGCCGAGTGCACCCACAGATTCATGATCTCGCCGATGTGACCAAACTGCCCGGGCCCGTCCTCCGGCGTGTAGTACTCGGTGACCCCGGCGCGCCACTGCTCGAGCCCCGTGATCCGCTGCTTGAGGAGTGCGACGGCCTCGTCCCGGGCCAGGTCGACGATGAAGCCGAGGCCGGCCGACAGGACGTCAGTCTTCTGCTCGTGCGAGCGCAGGGCCTCGCGCAGCACCGTGAAGTACTCCTCGGTTCCCTTGTTGTTGATCTCGTACTCGACGCGGGGCGGGCCGCCGACGGTGCTCGGCGCGACCTCGTGCGCGATGAGGAGTCCTTGCTTCGCCATCTGCTTGAGCGCGTGGTAGATCGAGCCTGGCTTGGCGTTGGACCACTCATGAGCGCCCCAGAATTCCAGGTCGTTGCGTACCTGGTAGCCGTGCGCCCGTCCGTGCTGGCGGACCGCGCCGAGGACCAGTAGCCGGATCGCCGACATGAGTATCTCCCTGCTAGATAATTTTGACTAGATTACCTCTATTCAAGCTTGACTAGCCCTGCAGCCCTACGCCTTCGCGACGTAGTCAAGTTTGACTAACCAGCCCGAGGTGCCCTACCTTGCCAACCTCTAGTCAAGTTTGATCAATGGCCGATGGAGGGTGTTTTGTCTGACCACGATCTGGCGATCGTCGTCGAAGGTCTGCGGAAGAAGTACGGGGACAAGCAGGCCCTGGACGGCCTCGATCTCACGGTCCGAGCCGGGACCGTCCAGGGGATTCTCGGCCCGAACGGCGCCGGCAAGACCACGGCCGTCCGCATCATGTCCACGCTGCTGCGCCCTGAGGCGGGGCGTGTCGAGGTGGCGGGCATCGACGTGAGGACCCGGGCCGACGAGGTGCGCTCGCGGATCGGGCTGCTCGGACAGAACGCCGCCGTCGACGAGGAGCTCAGCGGCCGCCAGAACCTGGAGATGTTCGGGCGCCTCTACCACCTGGGCGCGCGCCGCGCCGGCGCCAGGGCTGATGAGCTCCTGGCCCGGTTCGGGCTGGCCGACACCGGCAACAAGGCCATCAAGCAGTACAGCGGCGGCATGCGGCGCAGGCTCGACCTCGCCGCCTCGCTCATTTCCCAGCCCCAGGTGCTCTTCCTGGACGAGCCCACGACCGGGCTTGACCCCCGCGGCCGCACGGAGGTGTGGAACGCGGTGCGTTCACTGGTCGGCGGCGGCACGACCGTACTGCTGACCACGCAGTACCTGGAGGAGGCCGACCAACTGGCCGACCAGATCGCGGTGATCAACCACGGGAAGGTCATCGCGGAGGGTACGGCGGACGAGCTGAAGTCCAAGACGGGCGGCGACCGTATCGACGTGGTCCTGCACGACACGGGCCAGCTGGCCCGCGCGGCCTCGCTCCTGCCCGGTGACGTGGTGGTGGACGAGGACCGGCGGATGGTCAGCGCCTCGGTCAGTGACCGGATGGCCGCGCTGACCGAGACCGTGCGGACGCTGGAGGCGGCCGGCATCGAGGCGGAGGACATCGCGGTACGGCGGCCGACGCTCGACGAGGTCTTCATACACCTGACGAAGGAGGACGCCGTATGAGTGCGACGCACGGTGTGAGCACGACGCACGGCACGGGCTCGAAGCTGAGCTGGGCGGCGGCCGACTCCTGGACGATGACCCGGCGCGAGCTGGCGCACTGGGCGCGGCAGCCCGTTCAGGTGGTCGTCGGGCTGGTCTTCCCCGTGATGATGCTGCTGATGTTCAGCTACCTGATCGGTGGCGGACAGGGCATCGAGGGGGACTTCAAGTCCTACCTGGTCCCCGGCATGCTCACCATGACCATGGCCTTCGGTCTTGAGGCGACGATGCTCTCGGTCACCCAGGACCTCGGCAAGGGGGTCATCGACCGGTTCCGCTCTATGCCGATGAACTCCGGCGCGGTCCTGGTCGGCCGGAGCGTCGCCGACATGCTGCAGTCGGCGGTCGGCCTGACGGTGATGATCGCGGTCGGATACGCGATCGGCTGGCGCTGGCACGAGGGCTTCGCCTCCTTCCTGGGAGCGGTGGGGCTGCTGTTGCTGCTGCGGTTCGCGATGCTGTGGATCGGCATCCACCTGGCGATGGTCGCGGGCAAGCCGGAACTGGTGCAGGCCGTGCAGATCCTGGTCTGGCCAGTCAGCTTTCTCTCCAACGCCATCGCCTCGCCCGAATCGATGCCCTCCTGGCTGGGCGCGATCGTGGAGTGGAACCCGATGTCTGCGACGGCCACCGCGGTACGCGGCCTGTTCGGCAACCCGGGCGCGGTCGGCGACTCCTGGGCCGCCCAGCACGCGGAACTCCTCGCGGTGGCCTGCCCGGTAGCCCTGATCGCGGTGTTCTTCCCGCTGGCGGTGAAGCGGTTCCGGGACCTGAGCCGCTAACGAACCCGGCCCCGGCCTCCGATCCGGTTCGCCGGATGGGAGGCCGGGCCCGCCCTGGCGCGGTCGGCACCGACCTACCGCGCAACAGCGGCTCCGCGACACCAGTAAGGCCACGGATCCGCACAGCTACTTCGGCCGCACAACAGTCTTGGAGAACGACGAGCATGGCTCAGCACACGCACACCCCCACGTCGCAGCCGCGGTCCTCTGCGCCGCACGCTGCCGACCGCCACGACCTGATCCGCGTGCACGGCGCGCGGGAGAACAACCTCAAGGACGTCAGCATCGAGCTCCCGAAGCGCCGGCTGACGGTCTTCACCGGCGTCTCCGGCTCGGGCAAGAGCTCGCTGGTGTTCGGCACGATCGCCGCGGAGTCCCAGAGGCTGATCAACGAGACCTACAGCACGTTCGTGCAGGGCTTCATGCCCTCACAGGCGAGGCCCGAGGTCGACATGCTCGACGGGCTGACGACAGCGATCATCGTCGACCAGCAGCGGATGGGCTCCGACCCGCGCTCCACGGTCGGCACCGCCACCGACGCCAACGCCATGCTGCGCGTCCTCTTCAGCCGGCTAGGCCAGCCGCACATCGGACCGCCGAGCGCCTACTCGTTCAACACCGCTTCGGTGAAGGGAAGCGGTTCGATCACCGTCGAGGGCGGCAACAAGAAGGCGGTCGAGGCCAACTTCAGCCGCACCGGCGGGATGTGCCCCCGCTGCGAGGGCCGCGGCAGCGTGTCCGACATCGACCTCACCCAGCTCTACGACGACTCCAAGTCGATCGCCGAGGGCGCCTTCACCATCCCCGGCTGGAAGTCCGACAACTGGTGGACCGTGCGCACGTACGCCGAGTCCGGCTTCCTCGACCCGGACAAGCCGATCGCCAAGTACACCGAGCAGGAGATGCAGGACTTCCTGTACCGGGAGGCGACCAAGGTGAAGGGCGGCGGCGCCACCCTCACCTACGAGGGGCTGATCCCCAAGCTCCAGAAGTCGATCCTGGCCAAGGACCGGGCTTCGATGCAGCCGCACATCCGGGAGTTCGTGGACCGCGCTGTCACCTTCACCGACTGCCCCGAGTGCGACGGGACCCGGCTCAGCGAAGGAGCCCGCACCTCGAAGATCAAGCGGATCAGCATCGCCGACGCCTGCACGATGGAGATCCGTGACCTCGCACAATGGGTCCGCGGCCTGGACGAACCCTCGGTGGCCCCGCTGCTCACCGTGCTCCAACAGACCCTCGACTCGTTCGTGGAGATCGGGCTCGGCTACCTCTCGCTGGAGAGGCCCTCGGGCACGCTGTCCGGCGGCGAGGCGCAGCGCGTCAAGATGATCCGCCACCTCGGCTCCGCGCTCACCGACGTCACGTACGTTTTCGACGAGCCCACCATCGGCCTGCACCCCCACGACATCCAGCGCATGAACAACCTGCTCCTGCGGCTGCGGGACAAAGGCAACACCGTGCTCGTCGTGGAGCACAAGCCGGAGGCCATCGCCATCGCCGACCACGTCGTCGACCTGGGCCCCGGGGCCGGCACGGCAGGCGGCACCGTCTGCTTCGAAGGAACCCTGGAAGGACTGCGCGCCTCCGACACCGTCACCGGCCGCCACCTCGACGACCGGGCCGTCCTCAAGGACGAGGTGCGCAAGTCCACCGGCGCGCTGGAGATCCGCGGCGCCACGGCGCACAACCTCCGCAACGTCGACGTCGACATCCCGCTCGGCGTGCTCACCGTCATCACCGGCGTCGCCGGCTCCGGAAAGAGCTCCCTCGTCCACGCCTCGATCCCGGCCGGCGAGGGCGTGGTGTCCATCGACCAGAGCCTCATCCGCAGCTCCAGGCGCAGCAACCCGGCCACGTACACCGGACTCCTCGACCCGATCCGCAAGGCGTTCGCCAAGGCCAACGGCGTGAAGCCCGCGCTGTTCAGCGCCAACTCCGAGGGCGCCTGCCCCACCTGCAACGGCGCCGGCGTCATCTTCACCGACCTGGGCATGATGGCCGGCGTCTCCGGCCCCTGCGAGGACTGCGAGGGCAAGCGGTTCCAGGCATCGGTGCTCGACTACCACCTCGGTGGCCGCGACATCAGCGAGGTCCTCGCGATGTCGGTCACCGAGGCAGAGAAGTTCTTCAACTCCGGCGAGGCCCGTATCCCGGCCGCGCACAAGATCCTGGAACGCCTCGCGGACGTCGGGCTCGGCTACCTCAGCCTCGGCCAGCCCCTCACCACCCTCTCCGGCGGCGAGCGCCAACGCCTCAAGCTGGCCACGCACATGGGAGAGAAGGGCGGCGGCGTCTACGTCCTCGACGAGCCGACCACCGGCCTGCACCTCGCCGACGTCGAGCAGCTGCTCGGCCTGCTCGACCGGCTCGTCGAGTTCGGCAAGTCGGTGATCGTCATCGAGCACCACCAGGCCGTCATGGCCCACGCCGACTGGATCATCGACCTCGGCCCCGGCGCCGGCCACGACGGCGGCCAGGTCGTCTTCGAGGGCACCCCCGCCGACCTCGTCGCCGCCCGCTCCACCCTCACGGGCGAGCACCTGGCGGACTACGTCGGAGCCTGAGGGAAGCGGCTGCGTGAGCCTGCCCCGTACGCACAACGAGACAGGCTCACAAGGGCAGGAGCCGGTTCTTGATCGCAATCTCCGCTGCGCTGGCCGCCTGCGGCCCGTGTACGAGTTCCGACGGGCAAATTCCGACGTCATGGCCTGGACCACGGCCTGCCAAGACTTCCGACAGCTACACCGGTTTCCTGGTCCATTTCCTACTCGGACCCCATCCACTTCCGGCTGTCTCCCGTGATAAGGGCGCCCCCGAGGGCAGTTGAGGGTGTGACCGCCTCTGTGTCGTAGGACGCGTCGCGTCACGCTGCATCAACGCGGATGTCTGCGACGGGCCGGATCCGGGCGAGCCGGACAGCCTCCCGAATGCCGTAATCGCGGTAACCGTTATTACGCCGTAGGGGCGCGGGCAACAGCCCTAGATGGTGGTAGTTCCGCACGGCCCGTGGGGCGACCCCGACGAGCGCGACGATCTCGCCAATTCGAATGGTCCCCAGTACAAACCGTGACGTCGCGGCACGGTCAAGGGCGCCCTTGAACGGCGGATGGCCTGCACAGCGCACCCGCGGTGGAGGGCGCCAGGGGGAGCCGCGTCCGGTTTGACCTTGCCGCGACGTAACAGTTTCTACTGAGTGGCATCCGGCCCGAAGCAATCACCGAGCAGCGGGACGATCCCCGAGAGGACCCCTGAGATGACCACCACCGTCGAGAAGAACATGGCCTTGATGCGCACCGCGTACCAGCTCGTGGAGAGCGGCGACTTCGACGAGGCCGCGCAGATGCTGACCGAAAACTTCATCGCCAACGTCCCCGGGTGCCCCGACCCGCTGCACGGCCGTGACGTCTGGCATCAGGGCACCAAGATCATGAAGGAAGCTTTCCCCGACCTGAGGATCAACGTCCAGGACATGTTCGGCGTCGGCGACAAGGTGACGGTGCTGGTCCACTTCCAGGGCACTCACCAGGGTGCGTTCCAGCAGTTCGAGGCGACCGGCCGCGAGGTCAGCTATCGGAGCGTCGAGGTCTACCGCTTCGAGGGCGACCAGATCGCCGAGGAGTGGGTCGCTCCGGACCTGCTCAGCCTCATGCAGCAGATCTCGCCCACCCCCGCCGGCCACTGACGCCTGCCGCACACCCCACCGTGGCAGGCGGAGCTCAAGACGCGCCGGCGTGTGCGGCAGGCGGTGGACCGCCTGGCCCGTGAGCACGGCATCACCGTGACGGGCGGGCGACGCCATGGTGTGGTGCCCGAAGTGCGGACGGCTCGCCCTCGGGCAGGGCCACCGCAAAGACGCCGTCTACGACCGACCGGCCTGCCGCAAGGCCGCCGAGCTGAGCAGTGACAACGCGAAGGCGAAGTGGCCCTCGTGGGTAGGTCGGCTGACGGCCGCCGTCAGCCGCTGGCGCCGTCCTCGTCCGCGGGGTCGACCGCGTCCGGATCGCGCAGGGGCCGCAGCCCGCCGTCTGCCGGGGCCGAAGCGCGGATGCTGTAGCGGCCCAGCACGTTGAGGTTGGCGTGCTTGGCGGGGAGCGCCGGGCCGCGTCCTCTGCCCGTCCGCTGAGCCCCACCCACGACATGACGCTGCGTTGCCCATCCACTTCCGATCATCCGCGCAGATCACCCAAGCCATGCCAGGCGAACGCGGCAACCGCACGGCAGTGACGGAACAGCCTTCGGGTCGCCCCCCGTCGTCGGCGATTACAAACAGCCGACTGGAGCTATCGAACACTGGGCGTAGGGAGATGCCACGTTCGTGAGACTGAGCTGCGTGCCATCGACCTGAGACAGTGGAAGAACCGTAGGCCAACAGGCACCACCTGTGTCACGAACCATGAGTACCTACACATCCAGTCGAGGCGTTAGGGCCTGTTCTGAGTTCTGATCTTCAGGGCCGCGGTCTGCTCCCGTGAGAGGGGTGCGGCCGGGTAGAAGGCCGGTATGACGCGTGGCGATCTGAGCGGTGGCGAGTGAGAGTTGGTCGAGCCGTTCCTCCCGATCGGGGAGCGCGGTCCCAACCCGCAGCGACTGCGGGACCAGCTCAACGGGGTGGTGTGGCGCTTTCGCACGGGCAGTCCGTGACGGGACATTCCCGAGGTGTACGAAGTGCTGACGTGCTGTGGGCCCGGCTGTCGCGTTGGGTGGGCCGACAGCCTGCCCACCCGCAGAAACCCAAGCCACCAACGAATGAAAAGGACCCGCCAGCTAACTGACGGGCCTTCATGCAAGATCGAGATTAACGCCTGCTCGCGGCTACCGCGACAATGCCGCTCAGGGCTGCGAGTGCCATACACAATGGCGAGTACAGGACAGTGTTCAACCGCTGGAATTCGCTGGCGGCTCCGGAGTTCATGAAGTAGCCACCCAGGCCACGGGCGAGCAGAACCACCGTCAGGCCGTACATGCCCGCCAACCGCAGCCAGTCCGGGCCGATCGCCGGGATGGACTCATTGACCATGAGGGTGAGCGCTGCGCCGCCGATCAGCGCCAGACCCACCAGAACGGTGCTCGGTGCCGGCGGCATCTTGCCGTCGTCGCTGCCGCCAATCGTCTTGGTAAACGTCATTGCATCCTTCATCGGCCAGGGGGAGAACGCCCAGATGAAGTGCAACAAGCCGATTGCTATGAGGACAATCGTCAACACCATAGGGACCACAGTGCGGACCATATCCAGTTCCTCCGACTCAGTGGGATTTTTCAATGGTCTTCGGCGTCCCTTGTGCTGGGGCCACGCGCGGCCAGTACGAGCAGCACCCCGACCAGCAGCAAGGCCCATGCCGGTGAGGCGGGAAGCAGGGCAACCAGAACCACGCCCCAGGCGGTCATGGCCCAGCCGAACGGGGCGGGCACCCGCTCGCCCCGCTTCGCCGTCCACAGCACGAAAGCGCCGAGCAGCAGCACCGGCACCCCGAAGCTGCCTGGCGCGACCCAGAATGCCTCGGAGTAGGCCAGGTTCTCGGGGGTGACGTCCAGCGAGATGGTCTGCCACGGCCCTTGGTCAAAGATGTCCGACCAGACGTCCTGATTGTCCAGCGGCGACACGACAATGTGAATCACGCCCAAGGCCACGGCTATCCAGCCGGCCGCGCGCGTGAGCTTCGGCTTGTTCAGACGGGATGTGCGCGTGGCGTGTGGGAGGGCCATGACTCCCCCTATCTATACGGCATCGTATAAATGAAGCCTAGCACCCATCTATACGATGGCGTACAGATGGGTGATCGAGGCGGAACGGAGCAGATCATGGCGGTGGCTCGCACCCCGCGTCACAAATGGATCGATGAAGGATTGCGTGCGCTCGCGACAGGCGGCCCGGATGCCGTCCAGATCGAGGCGCTGGCGAAGGCTCTCGGCGTGTCCAAGGGCGGCTTCTACGGATACTTCGCCGACCGGCGCGCCCTGCTCCAGGAGATGCTCGACCGCTGGGAACGCGAGATCACCGACGACGTGGAAGCACGCGTCGAGAAGGAAGGCGGCGATGCGAAAGCCCGGCTGCGCTACCTGTTCGCGATCGTTGACACCGGCGACGGGCTCGACACAGACATCACGACCGACCTGGCGATTCGCGACTGGGCCCGGCGCGATCCGGCGGTCGCCGAACGCGTTCGGCGCGTCGACAACCGTCACATGGACTACCTGCGTTCGCTGTTCCGCGCCTTCTGCGCCGACGAGGGCGAAGTCGAGGCACGCTGCCTGATCACCTTCTCGCTGTACATCGCCGACCAGTTCATGTTCGCCGACCACGGCGATCGCAGCCGTGCCGACGTCCACGAACTGACAACGAGGTGGTTGCTCGACTCTCCGAGCTAGGGCCTCTTCGGAGTCGTGATCAGTGGTTGTTGGGTTCTGACTCTTGAGGGGAGAGGAAGAGGCCGGCCGGGCTGAGCGGCGGCGCATCCGGCACCGACGCCGCGCGAGGCTGAAGGCCGCGGCGCTCGGCCGTTCGCGCGGCGGGCTGACCAGCAAGGTTCACCTGGCATCCGACCGGCGTTGCCGCCCGCTGGTCTTCGAGGTGACCGAGGGGCAGGTCGCCGACAGTCCCCGGTTCATCCCCATCCTGGAAAAAGTCAAGGTCCGCGGCCCGGTGGGCCGTCCGCATCACCTTCTCGCTGCGCATCGGCGACCACCTCATCGCAGCCGACAACGGCCCGCGCAGCCGCACGGAAGTCCTCGCCGCGGTCAGGAACCGGTTGTTGGGCAGCTAGGTTGGTCGCCGGGCCCGGCGACCTGCCTCAAGTGGTCGACGTGCTGCCGTACGTGGTCGGCGAGATCGCCGTAGAACGGCACGCGGGCGGCTGCCTGAAGGACTTCGGTGCAGGCAGTCAGCTCACCGACCCGGCCGGCGGGGGTGCCCAGGATGTGGGCGAACTCTTTGCGGACCCGTTCTGCAAGTTCCGGTACGGGCAGGGAGTGCAAGTACAGGTTCGCGGCGTCGTAGCCGACGGGGGCGGTGCCCCAGCCCTCCCAGTCCATGAGGGTCAGCTGTGGTCCGGTGAGGTTGGCCCAGTGGAGGTCCCCGTGTGCGGTGGTCCAGGTGATCTCGCCGGGGGTGATGCCGGTGTATTCCGGGACCCGGCGGCGGATGTACTGCTCGCGCACCGCCTGGCGTCCGGTGTGGACGAGCGCGAGGTGACCGAGGGCCTGGTGGAGGCCGTGCCACCAGACATCCGGCAGGTTCACCCCATGGTGGAGGACCGGGCTGTGGGACACCGGGGGCATGTCGACATGCTGGTAGAGCTCGGCCCGGTAGTCCCAGCCGTCGCCCGTCCAGTCGCACCATCCGAGCAACTGCGGACGGGGCACGGCCCAAGGGGTGCCGTTGCGGTCAGTGACCGCTTGATGGGCTGCCCAGTCTTGTCGTTGTGCCAGATCGCCGCCGTGAGCGCAAGGATCCGGCACAAGACCCGGGCCGCCACCCCTGTCGGCTGCTTCGACATCGGGCGCGGCATCGAGCATGTCGCGCAGTGTCTCGCGCTCGTCGGCCTTCGCGCCGGTGAGAGCAAACAGGATCGGCAGCCCACCGAGTGTCCACACCAGGTGCAGCCGCAGCCCCAGAAGTACCGTGAGTGCGACGCGCAGTAGCCGTACTGGGCCCAGCCTGCCAGGTCCGAGCGTTTGGCCGTCTCGCGGGAGCATCCGCAGCCGACCGGGGGGAGTCGACCAGCCACACATCGTCGCTCCACAGCGAGGTGTCCCGGGCCGGGATCCGGATCATGCTGGTGAGCAGCGAGGATGCTGCGCGTAGCCGCTTGTTGTAGCCGGACTGCTGGGGTACGCGGGGGAACAGGTGACCGAAGTCCCGCCCGACGCGGCGCAGCCAGCGCCGCTCGGAGGTGTACCCGAGCAGCGCTGACATGACCGCGATGGTGATCAGTTCGGCGTCACTGAGCGTGGGCATGATTCCGACGGTAGGTCGCCATGGGGCCAACCATGGCGAAGCCTTCAACTCGTCGTCGATCCTGGCATAGGGTGCCGTCGCGAGGGTGTCCAGGTCTGTCTTCACACACTGACATTGGACATCCTCGTCCTATGTCCGCAGGCCATCCCATGGACTCATTCATCTAACGGGAGATCCGTGCCGCGCGGCGGCCGGAATGTGCGAGGGTGCTGTCATGGACAACCCAATACCACGCACCCTCCAGGGGTTTGCGGAGACGTTGGTCCGGCTGGGCATAGCGACGGAGGAACAGACCGCAGCCGGCCTGGCGGAGGCGGCCGGCATCGGCATGGACCTCGACGAAGAATTCGAGGACGCCGAGGACGCCGACGAGCTGACCTGCCTCCTCGACTTCTGCGACGGCCTCGGCTTCCAGACGCCCGAAAAGATGGGTGTCGATCTCGAGGAGATGGTGTTCGAGATAGCGGCGAGCACGGGCGGATCGGTGGTGGTCGATGAGGTCGAGCGGGTGGAGGTCGCGGAGGGACTCGAGTACCTGCACTTCCGGCGCAATGGGCGGTCGATATGGCACCGGACGAAGGACCCCTCGGACAACTACCGCTACATGGACTGGAACACCGCCTTCGACATCATCGGCGACCTCGTGCCCGGCAACGACGATCCCCGGGCCTTCTACCAACTGGAAGAGGACTCCTATGACGCCTGGTGGCTCCTGCTGACGCCCGACCAGGCCGAGGGTCTGAAGGAGTTCGGTCTGCCGATGCCGGTGGACCTCGGCCACGGGGCGCGCGACGGGGTCCCCACGGCGGAACCCGATACGCCCGCGTGGTACGCGGAGGACGACCGCCTGCATGCGAGCGAGGAGTCCCGCCGGTGTCTCGACGAGTGGCTCGCGCCCATGGACGCCGCGCTGGAGCGGTGGCGGACGACCCATCTGCCCGACGACTTCCCCTTCGACCACTCGCTGGACTCGCTCGCGGCGCTGGAACGGCTGGTGCTGGACCGCTTCGATGGCCCCGCCGCACTGGAGGCGGCGGCCGGAGACGCGTTCTTCGAGGGCGCGGTCAGGTACGTCGGAGAGACCGCGCTGCGGCTCTGGCCGTGCCGCTGGACCTACCAACACTCCGACGACGAGGAGTCGGTGTTCACCAACGAGCCGTTGATCAGTGCCAACACCCCCAATGGTTTCGGGGCGGGGTTCTCGCCCGACTACGTCCTGCGGACCCTCGTGGAAACACGCACGTGCGGTGGCATGCGAGACCGCTTGGGAGCGCTGGGGGAAGCGGTCGAGGAGTACCACGAGGTACTCCGCGCCCGCGCCCGTACCCGCTAGCTGAATGAATCCATGAAATCGCCTGCGGACATAGGACGAGAGGGGCAGCTCGACCGGGAACGACACGGCGGCAAGAGCCCGACAGGGGTGGCGGCCCGGGTCTTGTGCCGGATCCTTGCGCTCACGGCGGCGATCTGGCACAACGACAAGACCGGGCAGCCCATCAAGCGGTCACTGACCGCCTACGATCACTGACCGCAACAGCACCCCTTGGACTCATTCGTTTAGGGGCAGAGCCGGCCAGAGCATGTCCGTGTCTTGGCCAGCGAGCCTTGCAGTCAGCGAATCTGCGGACGTTAGGCGGCCCCGGTCCCGGAGGCAGCTGCCAAGACGCTAGACGGAGGTCTCGTTGCGACGCCTTCCACTCCGTCCTGTCCCACCTCGGGGAAGCAGGGCGCCTCGCTGCTGATCCTCATAGGAAATCGAAGCACAACAAGCCGGAGAACGCCCGTCGCCACTTCAAGCCGTCGCCGGAGGCGATCGCCGAGGTCACCAGTCCGCTCGCACCAGGCAACGCCCGGCGGTGACCGGCCAGTCGGGGTAGGGCCTGCGGGTTCTACGCTGAGCCAGGCCGCCTTGGCGGTGTTCCCCGGTGCCGCCGTGACGCCTTTCGCGCAGCCTTCGCTCACGCGGTGCCGTCGACCTTGGTTCGTCGTTGTGCGCCGAGGAGACCACGGAACGTGGAGAACGGGAGAGTGAGCGTTTTCCATCCTCAGTCTGAGCTGGCCAGCCGGGCACAGGTGCTGCGCTCGGGGCGCGATACGGAAGGTCAGCACGTGGTTCCGCTACTGGCGGTCGCTCCTCTCCGCCTCTGGCGCGATGGCCGTCGCTGGGAAGGTGTGGCGGACCTCCGCGAAGAGGTGGGGGCAGTCGGTTTCATGGGTAACCGCCGCGGCGAGGAGGGCGTCCAGCGCCGCCTTGAGGGGGTCGGGGGCTGCAGCATCGAAGAGAGCGGCGAAGGCGGCGGCCTGGGGCAAGCCGGGGGTTCCGTCGTGGGACCGTGGAACGCGCGCGTCGGAGAGTGCGGCGTCCCGCAGCCGTCGTGGGTCGTCCAGCGGCGGCGAGTAGGGCTCGCCCCGGTCGAGCTCCACTAGGCCACGCGCTACCCAGTCGATTTCGCTGAGCCCTGCTGTCGCACAGGCGCGGTGCGCTGCCCAGCGGGCGAGCGCGCGCTGTTGCTTGGGACCTGCGGCGTCGATCGCGTGCACAAGTGCGGCATCAAGGCCCACGAGGCCCTTCGGATAGCCCTGGACCCCCCGGAGCTTGTCCCGGACATCCCGCAGCCGGTCGCTGGGCAGGCGCCCACCCCACGCGTCCATCTCCTGTTGCAGCTTGGTGCGCTCCTCCTCCTCGCGGGCCTGGCGCTCGGCCTCGGCTCGCTCCTCGGGGGTGGGGCCCGGGGGCTGCTTGCGCGCGAACTCGTGGTAATAGGCGGCGGCTTGGCTGGTCTCCTTGACCACGCGGTCCGGGGCCGGCGGGCTCGGCCAGAATCGCAGCAGATACTCATCCAGCACGGGTTCGCCCGCGTCGCGTACGGCGTTGTGCGCCTCGTCCATGCCCCGGCAGTGGTACCGGACCCGGTACGAGGTCTCGGAGAGGGGGAGCGGATACCGGCCGCTGTCCCACTCCACGAGCTCGATCTCGTCCGATTCGGGCCGGAACGACACCTCGACGATGTCCTCCCAGACGTCGGCGTCCAGGGGCGGCTCCCTCTCGTGCAGCTCGACGGTGAACGGGACGGAGCCGGTGTGCATTCCGGTCAGCAGAAAGAGCTGGCCTGGCACCGCCCCGCCGCACAGCCCGGCCCGCTGCCCGGCGAAAGAATCTTCGAGGGAGTGGCCGTCGTCGCTGCAGACATAGATCTGCCCGTAGGCCACGTGCACTTCGCCGCTGAAGAGTGTTCGCATAGATCAAACATGGCGCACGGGTCTGACAATGAGCCCTTTCAACCTGTCCGCGACGTCGGGCTGTTGGGGGCAAGGACTGTACGTAACGACGAAGCTCCTGGTAGACGGGTTCTCGACCAAGATCACCCGTGTCCGCCAGGAGCTTCGCGTGCTTGTCTACCCGTCCGCGATCGATCTGTCCAGCAGCACCCTGCGGCACCTGACCGAGCAGCTCGCGGTCCGGCAACGGGCGATTGGTACGCGGTGGCGACGACTGCCCGCCGGCCGTCAGGCGCTGCTCGCCCTGGCCCACCTGCGGTGCGGCGACACCTACGCCCAGCTTGCCGCCGGGTTCGGAATCGGCATCGCGACCGTCTACCGGTACAAACGCGAGGCCATCGAAGTCCTGGCCGCTCGCGCACCGACCCTGGCCAAGGCGATGGAGACGGCCCGGACGAAGGAATTCGTGATCCTGGACGGCACCCTGCTACCGATCGACCGGATCGCCGCCGACACCCCTACTACTCGGGCAAACACAAGCGGCACGGCATGAATGTGCAGGTCCTCACCGACCCGCTCGGCCGACTCCTCTGGGCTTCCCCTGCCCTGCCCTGCCCTGCCCGGAGCCACCCACGACCTGACGGCCGCGCGAAGCCACGGGATCGTTGACGCGCTCGCCGCCACGGGACACAGCGGGAATGACCTCGGGCATGGCTGCCGCATCCGTCAGATACTCCTCTACTGGCAGCCGGAAGAGCATCGACACTGGTACTCCTGCCTCTCGCCCTGGCCACTCGGGCGCATACCGCCCCGACACGCACGCCGCCGAGCCCAATTAGCGCAAGCGAACGATGGGTGAGCAGGCCGTGCCACTTTGACGAAGACGGACTCCGAAGAGTCGGGGCGCTCATGGAAGCGCTCTTCCACTCTCACCCTATGGGGCGTACGCCTGGGCACATCACAGTCGGCAATGCGCCAATCACCCGTATGATCCGATGATTGACCGCGACTTGACCTTCAGTCATGAGGTAATCTCCGAGCAAAGAGGTGTTCGCGGTTGCACCAAGCGGACAGCCTTGACGCAGTGGCAGGCATGTGGCCTGGCCAACGGCCACGTTATCCGGGGGGAGATGTACTGATGGAGCGGCGACGGATTCCATGCGATTCCGGCCACTGGTCGGCATGGTCCCTCCCCGACCACAGATGCTCCCGCTGCTGCCGCTAGCGATGGTGACGCGTTCCGCGCTGTAGGCGCGGGCGCCATCCCGTCTCGGATGACCTCTTCGCGTCGACGAAGACGCACAAGCACATCGGCTGTCCCGCTCTTCGGGCACGCCGACGTACATCCCATCGACTGATGACCTGAACACACCGCGCCCGTGAGCACGCTCGTGGGCGCAGGAGAAAGGCCACCATGAAGTCCCTGGTTGACAACGCACGTTCCTTCACGACGCATGTGGCAGAGCGCGCTGAGGAGTTCAGCGCCCTTGAGGCCGGGCAGAGCCCCGAGGTCCTGTTCATCACGTGCTCCGACTCGCGCGTGGTGCCGTCCCTGATCACCGGCGCACGCCCCGGCGAACTGTTCGAGCTGCGAACGGCGGGCAACATCGTGCCCGAGTACAGCAGCGACCACCCCGCCTCCGAAACCGCCACCATCGAGTACGCGGTGCGCGTGCTCGGCGTCCGCGACATCATCGTGTGCGGACACTCCCACTGCGGCGCGGTCAACGCCCTGGTGAGCGGAGGCGATCTTTCCAACCTGCCTGCTGTACAAGGCTGGTTGGAGCGGGCGGCATCCCAGCCCGAGACGACCGCACCTCACTCCCCGGACGTTGCAGAGGCGGTCCAGCTCCACGCGGTCGCCCAGCTGGAGCGGCTGCACTCCCACCCCTGCATCGCGGAACGGGTCGCGGAGGGCACCTTGGCGGTGCACGCTTGGTACTACGAGGTGCACACCGGAGCCGTGCAGGAGTACGGGCCGGACGACAAGTCTTTCCGGCCGCTGTGACCCGCATCCGCCCGCCCCACGGGCCGCCGAGTACCCCCCTTCCGCTTCCGTTGTGCGAGGAAGTCCACTGATGCTCTCCACCCTCAAAAAACCCGCCCATCTGCGGCGTGATGTCCTAGCCTCTCTCGTTGTCTTCCTGGTCGCCCTGCCCCTGTGCGTGGGAGTGGCCGTAGCCTCCGGAGTGCCCGCCGAACTCGGCCTGATAACCGGCATCGTCGGCGGCCTGGTCGTCGGCTTCCTGCCCGGCAGCAGCCTCCAGGTCAGCGGCCCGGCCGCCGGCCTGACCGTCCTGGTCTTCGAAGCGGTTCAGGAGTTCGGGCTCGGCGTTCTGGGTGCCCTCGTCCTGATCGCCGGACTGGTCCAACTCGCTTTGGGAGCACTACGGTTCGGCCGCTTCTTCCGCGCGATCACGGTCGCGGTCGTACAGGGCATGCTCGCCGGCATCGGACTCGTTCTGATCTTCGGTCAGCTCTACACCATGGCCGGCGTCAAGCAGCCCCGCTCCGGAATCGACAAGATCCTGGGAGTGCCGCACCTGGTCGCCGAGATCGCCACCTCCGGCGAAGCCCTGACCGCGTTCGCCATCGGGGCAGCGACCATCGCTGTCCTCGTCCTGTGGAAGAAGCTCCCGGCCCAGGCCCAGCTGCTCCCCGCACCGCTCGCCGCGGTCGTCCTGGCCACCGCCGCGACCGCAGTGGCCGGCTGGACCGTCCCGCGCGTCGAAGTCCAAGGACTCCTCTCCGCCATCCAGCCGCCGGGGATGTCCGACTTCGCCTCGCTGGGCAGCCTCGCCGCCCTTGGCACGGTAGTCGCCTTCGCCCTCATCGCCTCGGCCGAAAGCCTCTTCAGTGCCGCCGCCGTCGACCGCATGCACGACGGCCCGCGAACCGACTTCGACAAGGAACTGATGGCCCAGGGCGTGGGTAACGCCATCTGCGGCGTACTCGGTGCCCTGCCGCTGACCGCTGTCATCGTGCGCAGCGCGGCCAACGTCCAGGCCGGAGCCAAAACGAAGGTCTCCCGCATCCTGCACGGACTGTGGCTCGTGCTGTTCGCGGCCCTCCTGCCGGCCGCGATCGGCGTCATTCCGCTGGCCGCACTCGCCGGGGTCCTCGTCCACGCCGGCTGCAAACTCATCCCCGTCAAGGACCTGTTGCCCCTGTGGCGCGCGCACCGTGGCGAGGCCGTTGTCCTGGCCGTCACCGCGATCGCCATCATCACCACCAACATGTTCGAAGGCGTCCTCCTCGGCATCGCCCTCGCCGTGATCAAAAGCGCCTGGGAAACCTCCCACATCCACCTCGACACCTACGAGACGACCGACGGCAGGCTCCTCGTCACCCTCACCGGCTCCGCCACGTTCCTCCGCCTGCCCCGAATGCTCGAAACCCTCGAAGCCCTCCCTCACGACAAGCCGGTCGAACTCGACCTCTCCGAGCTGCGCCATCTCGACCACGCCTGCCGCATTACACTGGAGAACTGGGCAAAACAGCGGGGAACCACGATCGAGATGCTCGTGAAAGCCTGACCGGCAGCTCATCTCAAACACACCACCTGCGGACAGCTCGCCCTCACAACAGACACGCGAGCCCCGTCCACCGCTGTCCCTCGCCCGACGTCGGGCGAGGGACAGCACATCCCGGGCACTCCCTCACCGATCACGGACGGTAAAGCTCAGGAGGCAACGGTGTACGGCCTCAGGGCCGAGGCAGAAATGAGACTGCACTCGGAAAAGCTGGCCAAGGAACTCACGCGGAAAAAGCAGCGCGAAACAGCGGCGAGGACAACAACGACTCCGGATCGGCGCCTACGGCCGACGGAGACCTGGCGACCGCTGATCCGCGAGTAACCACCTGTGATCCCCAGATCAACGATTCCCAGGTCGCCCCGTAGACGGACACGGACGCTCCGTCGCCGACCTCGCCGACCTCGCCGAGCGCAAGTACGTCCGCTGACCCTCTGGCCCTGGCCGCCAGATCTGCATTGTGGCGAGATCCCGGTTGGGGTCCGCAGCCAGCCGGGGAGCGGTGGCGCCGCGCGGAGCCGGCGGAGCTAGGTCTCGCACAGCGAGATCAGGGCGATCTCGGTGCCACGAACAGGGCGATGAGCACGATCAAGCGCGGCGATGAGTGCGAGATCCCACAGGTAGCTGTTCACAGCCTCAGCCGCATGGCTGCCAGCGGGCCGCATCACAGGCCCGAGCGCACCACGGTGACAGGGCAGTGAGTGTGCGTGGTGCAGGACGGCCTGGCCGACCGAGCCCAGCGGGAGTCCGGCGAATCCGCCGCGTCCGCGCGCGCCCACCACGATCAGCTGGTCGCCGTCGCTGACCTCGATCAACGTCGGCTGGATACGGCCACGGACGACTTGCAGTCGTACGGTCACGGCGGGTACTGCTCGCGGTGCCCAGACAGTGCCTCGGTCAGCAGCCGCCCCTACGCAGCGCGCATCTGGTCCACGTCACCGATCAGGTCCACCAAGTCCACCCGATTCCCCGGGCCCGGTTCGCCGTGATGGCTCCACGTGCGGTGTCGAGGTGGAAAGGGTGGTTTCGCGCCATCACACACCTCCCTGACCGGATCCGCCGGCCCCTACGGAAGCATGCCGCCATCTGCCTATCCCCCGCTCCCCGAAGCACAGCTGCGAGCGCGGCAACCGGCGCTTCGCGGACCGCGCTGGGCGACCAGCGCCGTGCCCGGCCACGGCCACGGCCACGCCGGTGCTGCCGTGCCGTACGCGGTGAAATGCCGCAGACTCCTACGTAAAGGTCGGTGCGCCTCCGGCACCGGCCGCGGGAGAGTGGCTGGCGTGCTTGAGGTTCCGCTCTGGCTGTGGGGAGCGTTTGCGGCGACGGTGGTGGTGTCGCTGGTGGTGGACTTGCTGGCGCACCGCACCGCGCACGTCATCGGGTTCAAGGAGGCTGCGGCCTGGAGCGGGCTGTGGGTCGGCCTCGCGCTCATCTTCGGTGCGGTCGTCTTTCTCGTCCTCGGCCCAACCGCCGGCACCGAGTACACCACCGCCTGGCTGCTGGAGAAGAGCCTGTCGGTCGACAACCTCTTCGTCTTCGCGGTCATCTTCGGCTACTTCAAGGTTCCTCGCGCCTACCAGCACCGCGTGCTGTTCTTCGGTGTCATCGGGGCCCTGGTCTTCCGCGCGATCTTCCTGTCCCTCGGCGTGGCCGTGGTCAGCCGCTTCACCGCGGTCCTGTTCGCCTTCGCCGCCGTCCTCTTCTACAGCACCTACAAACTCCTCAAGGAAGAGGAGGACACCTTCGATCCGGGCAACAGCTTCGCCGTGCGGATGCTGAGAAAGATCATCCCGGTCGGGGACGAGTACGCCGGCACGAAGTTCTTCGTCAAGGAGGCCGGCAAACGCATCGCCACACCGCTGCTCGCGGTGGTCGCCGCGATCGAGGCGGCCGACCTGATCTTCGCCGTCGACAGCGTCCCGGCCGTCCTCGCCGTCAGCGACGACGCTTTCATCGTCTACACCAGCAATGCCTTCGCCATCCTCGGCCTGCGCGCCCTGTACTTCATGCTCTCCGGCCTCTTGGACCGCTTCCACTACCTCAACGTCGGCCTGGCGGTCATCCTGTCCTTCATCGGCGTCAAGCTCATTCTCCAGGCGTCCCACAAGATGATCAGCCCCGCGATCCCGGAGATCCCCTCCCCCTTGAGCCTGGCCGTCATCGCCGCTGTCCTCGCCGTATCCATCGTCCTCAGCCTGCGCCGGCCCGCCCCTCAGAAGTCCTCCGGAGCCAGTGACGTCACCCGGAGCGGGCAAGCCGCAGTCCTCTCCGGCACTGACACCGCCGACCGCGGGCACAACGCGAGCTCTGAGGCTGGGCGGGATGAGCGGCCCGACGACCCGCCCCGGCCGGCAAACTGACCGCATCACCGCCTGGCGGCAGACGATTGCCGCACGTCCACTGTCGCCATCCCTCACCGCACACTATCGTTAAAGAATGGGCAAAATTGAGCATGAGACTGAGCCGCATGGCTTGCTTGAGTGCCCGGTCTGCGAGCAGCCCGTCAAGATGGTCATCAAGCGACGGCACAAGACATGCGGGATCTTCGTCCCCGTGTGGCGACCGGGCCCCTGCCGCAATCCCGACTGCCCCGAATACTCGGAAGAGCCGGCGCACACCCGTCCCCACGACCACCGGTAGGCCCTTCCGCAAGCATCGAGGGTGGCCCGGAGTTCCGGTCTGTCCGACGCGCGGTGCGCTTCCGGGCACCCGGTTCGTCATCACCGATGAGCGACCCGACCACCCCGGTTACGGCGCGAGAGGGGCCCTCGACGCGGAAGTCGGCTCATGCCTTCTCGAACACCATGCGCAGGACCGTGAAGCGGCCCTCGCTCAGGAACCTGAGTGCCGTCCGCTGCTCCCTGATGATGTCGGACACCGCGCTTTCGCCGATGAGTTCCGCCCCGCGCGCCCGGTTGGCCTCTGACCGCTCCAGCCACGCTCGTACCGTCTTCACGCCGTCGCCGGTGTCGGTTCGCGCTTCCACGACGCGGAAAAGGCCGCGGCCGGCTTCGACCAGCTCGGCACAGGTCGGCAGGAAGCATTCAAGGAACACCTTCCGCGACGCGTGCAGGCCCTCACGGACGTTCGTGACGCCGTCGCGGATCGCCAGGAGGCCGACGCGAACCGGGTTGCCCCGGCCCCTTGCATGCGGCGTGAGCAGTTGGGGCGGCAGCAGCATGGACGGCAGCCAGCCGCGGTCGTTCCAGGCGTTGGCCGGCAGAGACAGCCGTCCCGCCGGCCGCAGCCAGGCATCGCAGCGCTGGAAGAGCTCCCGGTACCGGGCCACGCGCCGGGCCCGCCACACGGTGTTGCCGGCGAAGCGCTCAACAGCCTCGATCGCGATGATCGCGTCGTAGGGCCCGTCCGCCTTGTGATCGAACCAATTCTCGACCCGGACCTCGCAGCCCGGCCAGTGTTGGCCGTTGGCCCAGGCGGCCTGGGCGGGGCTCATCGTGATCCCGACCGCATGCCGAACATGGTGGGTCATAGCAAACGCGCCACATGTTGCAGAGGCAAGAAAAACACCAGTTCAGAGGCCCATCTCTGACTCTTCGGGTGGGCGGTCAGGCCCTCGGAGCGTCATATGAGCGTCACGAGCGAGGCACGGCTGACCTCCTCTGTGGGATTCCGCGATCCGGACGGCCGTGTACTCCATCGGCGCGATCCGTGGAGGCAGCTTCGGAGACATGAACCCCTACGCGGAACGATGGATGGCCCAGCGTCACCGCGCTCGCTCTATCTTGGCAGCCCACAGCGATTCAAGTGGAGCCCGGGGCAGTGAAGTATGCGTTGACGGAGCCGCAGGCCGCGTTGCTGCGAGAGAGTGCGGCGGCAGCCGACGTCGTGGCTCTCCCTCAGGAAGCCATCGATACGGCTGGGGCGTTGGAGAAGCGTGGCTGATCAAGAGGACGTGGCGCAGCAGTGGGCACGTTGCGGTGATGACCTCGGATGGCCCCTACTACCTCAAGCACAGCAAGCATCCTCGGGAGGTACCGGCGGAGCGGGAGCGGCTGGCCGACGACGCCGAGCAAGCCGCCCTTGCGCCCGCCGACGGAGCCGAGTTGATCACCCGGTTGCACGTGCAAGGAACGCGCCCGCATCCGAAGCGAGAAGGGCATCCCCTGGGGCGGACGCCCCCTTCAAAACCGCAGCCTGAACACCCCCGTCAAACCTACGAGGTCACAGCACAAGTTGGACCGATCGGCTATGTAGGCACTCGCATAAAGTGTCCGAGCAAGGCTGTGGGTCAGGTGATGGGACCAGCGCCCCACGCGTTATGGAGAGCTGACTGCACGTCTTCCCCAAGAACGGCGTGCGTCATCCCTCCTGGCAGGGTGGGCAGCTCAGCCCAGTGAGTCACGGTTTCATCACTGGCAAGGCCGTAGGGCAAACGGACAACCCCGTCGGAGTCGACGAAGCAGTCTCTGTGCTCTGCCCCGTCCTCACTCCAGTGCAGAGTCGTGAAGACCATCGGCCTCACCAGCCAGAATTCCTCACCCAACGCCATATCGGACTCAGTGGCGCCATCAACTGGATACCGGCCCGTGATCGCTGCTGCCACCGGTGTACCGCTCCGAGGCAGTTTCTCGCGCGCGTCAACCCACGTCACCACGGTGTTCAGATTCGCCATCTCCACCCTCACTCAGACACTCAACAAGGCGTCTTCTTCCCATATAGCCGGTGCGTCGGCCAGGGCACCTCCCCGGCCTCGGCATATGGCAAGACTGTCCGGCGCTCGCGAAGGTTGCTTGAGCCGGAACGAGCACGGCACCAAGCGATCCGCGACTACCTCCCTCCGCCGTCCAGACTTACACGCCTCCAGCAGTCGGACCGGACATCACGGCACATCCGATCGACATGACCACCAACTCGGCGAACCTATGTGGTCACAGCACTAGGGCTTGTCCGACGGGTCCCGCACCCGGAATCCGTCGGACAAGCCGTAGACGCGGCTGCGCTACGAGTAGGCAGGCTTAGCCCGTTGAGCCGAAGCGCACACTCTGTGCCGCCATACCCGTCGGCGCATCCCACTGTGCCCCGACCCCCACCAGGTCCCAGCCCTGGCTACAGGAGGGGTCCGGATAGACGAACACCGTGGCGTCCGTGTCATTGCCGAGGCGCACTGCGCCCCCGGGAATCTGCAGACAGACGTCGTTGGGCGGGTTGACGAAGGCATCCACCGTTCCATTGTCGGCCCTGATGTACGTAAGCTGGCCGCTGGCCGCCTGGGCACTGGTCGCAAGCGACACGACTAGGACGACGGACGACGCGAGCGCCGCAACTGCCGGGCACCGCCTCAGAAAGTAGCGCGCAGCTGTCATGACTGGCCCCCTCAGAGGTTCATGGTCCGGCGAAGGGCGAAGTGGGCCTCCGCAGCGCGGAGTTTGAGCGGATTCAGCAGTAGGGGATGCCGGGGACGGGTTCGTCGTTATTGCCGCCGGAGATGAAGATGTCCGAGATCCAACTGCCGTTGTCGAGTTGGGTCCACCAGTAGTTGTAGTACTCGCCGTAGGACACGCTGCCGCCAGGGGCCTGGCAGACGGCTTCGACGGTTCCCGGCCCTGCCTGTCCCGTGACTGGGGAGGTGGTGTACGGGTCGGCGTGTGTATTGACGTCGCTCGCCCACACGTTGACGGGGACCTTGGCTGCGGCGGGCGCTGCGGTGGCGGTGGGAGCCAGCGCGAGGGTTGCGGTTGCGGCGAGGGTGCCGACCAGAGTGGTGATGCGTCGCATGATGATGCCTCCTGTTGCGCCAGGGTCACTGGAATGTGACCAGCCGACGCAACTAACCGTATGGGATCAGTCACATAAGGTCACGGGGCGTGTGGAGGCACACGGCGGGCGGGCCGGGCGCCTTGAAGCTGGTGGGCGCGACAGCCCCCAGCTTCACCTCACGGCCTCTCGGACAGGCCCCTCACCTAGGCACTGGCCGCCGGGTCACGAGCGAAGCCAAAGGCGAATGGCAGCGATAGTCACGGTGCCGTGGAAGATGTACGCCCTCTTGTCGAACCGGGTAGCTACGGCGCGGAATCCCTTGAGCGCATTGATCGTCCGCTCAACTTCGTTGCGGCGCTTGTAGAGCGTCTTGTCGAAGCCGGTGGGGCGGCCGCCGGTGCTGCGTGCGACCTGGTCGGTCATCCGGTGGAGATTCCCGCGTGCCTTGGCCAGTTCGGCGAGCGTGGCAGGCAAGGAGAGCCGGAAGCCCATCGACATGTGAGCCGCTACCTCGCGAACCCGCCATCCCGTGCAGAGGCTCGGCTCGTTCCACTCATCGGCTCGCAGGCTGTCGAACAGGTCGGCCAGTTCTCGGCGTTCTGCCGCGATAGCGGCACTGACTTCGGCCTTCGATCGCGTGCGCTCTGTCGCGTTCTCCATGTGATCAAGCCTGCGGCCGAGCGGGCGATATCTCCAATAGATGGTTCTGCTGACACCTAGAATCACTAGTTATCGAGCTTCGTCAGTTGCGCTACTTCGTCTCCGTCGTCGAGGAGGGCAGCTTCACCCGTGCTGCCGCCCGGCTGCATCTGGCGCAGCCCGGCCTCAGCGCCCAGATCCGCCAGCTGGAGAAGGAGCTGGGCCAGCCCCTGCTCGACCGCTCCGGCCGGTCGGTGACGCCAACCGAGGTGGGCCGGGCGGTCCTGCCGTACGCCCGCGCCGCACTGGCCGCGGCGGACGCGGTGCGGCAGACGGTGGATGCGTACACGGGGCTGCTGCGCGGCCGGGTCACGCTCGGGCTGGTCTCCGGCGCCACCGGCCACGCATTCGACATCGCCGCCTTCCTCGCGGACTTCCACGACGCCCACCCCGCAATGGACGTGGCACTCACCGAGGACACCACGGAGCGGATGCAGGCCGCGCTCCTGACCGGCGAGCTCGATATCGCCCTCCTCGGGCTGACCGAGGAGGCGCCCCCGCCCGGACTGGCCTTCCAGACGGTGATCGACGTTCCGCTGGTTGCCGCTGTTGCGCCTGGCGATCCGCTTCTCGACCGCGTAGACCGCACGAGCGTCCCGCTGGCCGATCTGAGCGATCGGCCGCTGATCTGCCTGCCGCGCGGCACCGGGGTGCGCGAGGTGTTCGAACGCGGCTGTACGCAGGCAGGATTCCGGCCCCGAGTCGCCTTTGAGGCGGCAGCCCCACAAGTGCTCGCGAAGCTCGCCGCCCGGGGCTTGGGCGTTGCCGTGCTACCAGCCGGCGAAGACGACCTTCAGCGGCTGATAGGCAGCCGGCCGATCGCCCCGAGCCGCTGCGGCTCGGCCCCGGCCCCCGTCCACCGCCGCCCCGGACCCCGTCGAGCGCGGGCATCCGTGAACGCCCACGGAATGGCATCAGACAGTTCCAGCGCGAAGAACATCGTTGAACATTCGTTCAGTCGATGACGGCGGTGGCTTCGATCTCGACCAGGTGCTCGGGTACGTCCAGTGCCGCAACGCCCAGCAGCGTGGCCGGCGGTACCGGGGTGACGCCCAGCTTCGTGGCCGCCCGGGTGATCCCCTCAAAGAGCAGAGGCATCTTGTCGGGGGTCCAGTCGACGACATACACGGTCAGTTTCGCCACGTCGTCGAAGGAGCCACCGGCCGCGGCCAGGGCGGCGTTGATGTTGAGGTAGCACTGCTCGACCTGCGCGGCGAGGTCGCCTTCGCCGACCGTGACACCGTCAGCGTCCCAGGCGACCTGCCCGGCGATGAAGACCAGCCTCGACCCGGTCGCGATCGACACCTGTCGGTAGGCGTCGATTTCCGGCATTCCATTGGGGTTCACCAGGGTGATAGCCATGCTGCCCGCCTCCATTGCCATGAGAGCCGCTCTCTAGCCGCTCTCTTGTGGTTACTCAGGAACCGTAGGAGAGTGGCCGCTGACATGGAAGAACGCACTTTTCAGTGACTGGGGAACCTGATGGTGACCAAGCAGTTCAGCGGCTCGCCCGAGGATGCGGACCTGAGGCGCGCGGACTCTCTGGCGCGGGAGATCTTCTCGGACGTCGCCAACAAGTGGGCGCTCCTGATCATCGAGTCTCTCGGTGAACGCACCCTGCGCTTCAGCGAGTTGCGGAACGAGATCGAAGGCGTCAGTCACAAGATGCTCACCCAGAACCTGCGCATGCTGGAGCGCAACGGTCTGGTCGAGCGGACGGTGCACCCCGTCGTGCCGCCGCGGGTCGAGTACACCCTCACCGAGGCGGGCCAGGCCTTGCGGGTGACGATCGACGGACTGTGCGACTGGACCCACCACTACCTCGGCCACATCGAAGCCTCCCGCTACCGCTTCGACGCCTGACTGGTCGAGCACTCGCCTGCCGCCCTGCGGCTCGACCGCGCCGCTTCAGTCGGTGCCTGACACCGGCCCCACCCGGTAGGCGAGGAACGACGGCCTGGGCACGGTCGCGCAGGCCGAGCCTCATCAGGGTCCGCGACACGTAGGTCTTGGCCGTACGCGCGTGATGAACAAGGCCGCGGCGATCTCCGCGCTGGACAGCCCCTCGGCGATCAGTTCCAGCACCTGAAACCCACGGCGGGTCAGCGCTCGCACGAGGTCTTTCCTGGCCGGCCCGCAACGCGTCGTAGGCGTAGGCGTAGGCGTCGACGTTGAACATGGTGACGACCAGAACCTCGGGTGGTGCCACGGCATCGGGACCGGCCAGCAGCCTGGTTGCCGCGATGCCGTTGAGCAAGCGCATCCGTATGTCCACCACGACCACTTCGGGGCGCAGGCGTCGCGCGGCCTCCACTGCCGCGTGCGCGTTCTCGGCCTCCCCGGCGACCTCCATGTCGGGCTGCGCGGAGAAGATGGGTGACGTAGCCGGTGCGCACCAGTGCACGGTCGTCGCAGACGAGCACCCGTATCGGTGGCAACGAGTCGCTCATGGGGCACTCCTGAACGGGCTGGGAGGGAATCACGACGCGGAGACGGAACCCGCCCTCGGGCCGGCGCCGGCGACCAGTTCACCATCGAGCATCCGCACCCTTTCACGCAGCTCACCCAGCCCCGTCCTCCCCCAGGGCCCGGCGCCCGCCTCGCTGGCGCGGCTTGAGCCGAGAGGGCAGGCCCGTCGGTGGTCACCTCAATCTCGATGTGCTCCTCACCGTGCCGGATCCGGACCACCGTCCGGCCGCGTACTTCATCTCGTTGGTGAGCGCCTCCTGCACCACGCGGCAGGAAGCCAGCTTCACGCCCACGGTCCGCGCTTGCCACTCGCCCGGCTCGCTCAACTCGACGGGCTGACCCGACGGTCGGGCTTGCTCGACCAGGTCCCCAACCCTGCGCACCGTGGGTGCCCGGTCCGTACGCGCCAAGTCCGCGGAAGCCGATTCGCCGGTCGCCTCCAGAACGCCGAGCTGGAACCGGAGCTCCGTCGGTGCCGACCTGGAAGGACTACCCCGTAGGTGTGGGAAGCCTCATTGCCGGCCTGGAACACCACGGCGTCGGCGGCGTCGGCCGCGGTACGGGGCGTCTGGCGGGGTAGCTTACGGCGGACTGCTCCAGCATCGGCCGACGATCATCTGGCCTTCATCCGCAGCGTCCTCGAGATCCGCGACGACAGCATGGCGCCGTGCGAACACGTCGGCGCACTGGTCACGGAGCATCTGCCTGAGGTCGATTAACGCATCGCAGAGCTCGCCGGCGCGCGGGCGGCTCTGTCAGGAGCTGGCCCTGAAGGCTGCCGTCACGATCCCCATTACGTGGTTCGACGACAAGATCTGCCGGATTCTCCGGCTCAGTTGGCTGCCGGTGCCGTCGAGGATTTGGGGCTGCGCGCGAGCGCGATCATGGCGGCGTCGTCGCCCAGGCTGCCGTCGCTCACCTGCCCAGCGCTCTCTCCCGAACCAGCAAGGCACTTTTGGTACTTCGGGAATGGACCGACGAGGTCGCCTGGCTCACCGGCGCCCCGCTGATCGCCACTGCGGTCATCTCCGCCTGGTGGGCTGGCCCCCTGTGCTCCGCGCTCGCCCTCGCAGGCGTCGCGCTGCACGGCCCCGTCCTCACTGCCCGACTCATCCGGCTGGCCCCGGCCCTCCACGCCGCAGTCCTTCCCACGACCAACCGCATTGCCACTGCTCCACGCCCCACACGCAGCCGCCGCACAGCGCTGATCGCAAGCAGCCCTGCCCAACCGTTCATCCGCCTCACCGGACCCTGGCGGATGATCCTCCGCCGCATCACACGACGCCTGACCATATTCGGCAAGACTGAACACGGCGCCGACGCCGTCACCGGCTGAGGGCGACCGCGAACAGGGCGAAGGCGAGCACGATCACGCCCACCCGGACATAGTGGTAGCGCTCCCAGCGACCCGCCTGCTGCTTCCAGTCGGCGGGCCTGCCCTCCGCGGTCCAGGTCTTGGCCCGGTTGTTGATCGGGACCAGGAGCAGCACCGACATCACCACGCTCACCGCCAGCAGCGCGGTGGCCGCCGTGACCAGCGAGGCGCCCGCGCCTCCCCAGGCCATGGCGGCCCAGACCGCGCCGAGCACCATCGAGCCGATGTACCAGACCGGCATGACCCGGCCGAGCACTCGGGCCCCGTCGCTGCGGGCGGCGATGCAGCTGTCGTCGGGGAGCCGGTTCAGCATCGGGTTGACGAACGCCGCCACCGCGAACTCCACGCCCACCATCATTCCGACCACGACGACCGTGACGACTGCCAATGCGTTCTGCATGACCCCTCCCCAGGGCTTTTTCTAGCGGTGCTAGATTCCGAAGCGATACTAGACATGCCATTGCTCGCTTGTCTAGCGATGCTAGAATCGGGGCATGTCTGTACAGGAACGCAAGGAACGAGAGCGGGCCAACCGCCATCAGCTGATCGTCTCCACGGCCCGGGAGCTCGCCGAGGCCCAGGGCTGGGACGCAGTCACCACGCGCAAGCTCGCCGAGCGGATCGAGTACAGCCAGCCCGTCCTCTACAGCCACTTCCGGGGCAAGCGCGAGATCCTCGGGGCGGTCGCGCTGGAGGGCATGACCGAGCTGACCGCTGCCCTGCGCGCGGCGGTGGCCGAGCAGCCCGCCGGACGGCCGGCTGTGGCCGCGCTGGCCCGCGCCTACACCGACTTCGCCACCGGCAGCCCGGCTCTGTACGACGCGATGTTCAGCCTCGAAAACGGCCTCCCCTTCGCCGCCGAGGCCACCCCCGCGCCCCTACGCGAGGCCTTCCAGGCGCTGCTGGACCCGCTGGAAGCGCACGCGGGCCCGGACGAGGAGCCCGGCCTCTACGTCGAGACCTTCTGGGCCGCGCTGCACGGCCTGATCACCCTCACCCGCGCCGGCCGGCTTCCCGCCGACCGGATCCCCAGCCGTCTCACACTCCTGGTCAACCGCTTCGTTGACACCGAGGAGCACCCCCCCGTGCAGTAGTCCCTGGGAGCCGCTGCACGAGTTCCTGGCGGACGTGGGCAGCCATCTGTTCACCCCGGCCCGCACGATGGAGCGTTTCGCCGACTGCTGGACCGGGCGGATGGCTGCGCCTGATCACGTCCTCTACGACGATGCGATGCTCTCGGTCACGACTTCGAGGCAGCCCGCCATAGAGCCAGGCCACTACTGCTCCCACCTCTTCGCGCTGTGCCGTCAGCAACCACGACGACAGAGCCGCGGGCTTTCCACCAAGTCATTCCTCCTCGGCCTGAAATCGGCCGACAGTCGTTCCGAACCCAACACCTTCAACCACCACGTCACCCCTACACACGATCAAGAGTCAGGGGTCCGATGATCAAAGAAATCCAGAATTTGGCTGAGCCGGGATAGTCGTATAGTGCCCCCTCGGCTACGGGTTACCAGAAGGATCTCGCTCCGGCCCATGCAAGACGCCGGCCACACAGCGGACCGGAGCACCAGCTGGGAAGAGCGTGACTCGCACCCCGAATTCCAACAAGATCTCCTTACGGGCCTGGACATCTACCGCCGTTTCCCAGCGGTCCGCGACTGTCTCTCCCGTCGGCCGTTGGACCGTGCCCGGCGGACGCCGCGGTTCGGCCTCCAAAGCCGCCAGTTCACGCCCCAACGCCGCGTATCGGTCCCGGAACCACTCGGAGTCGTCGGCGGCGTCGTACAGACCTGCCTCGCGGTCAGCGCGGAGTCGCTCCCGCGTCGCCTGCACTTCAGCGATACGTTCGGGCACCCCGTTTCCTGGGTCGTAGACGGTCTCGAATATCGCGCCGTCGCCGAACCTCTGCAGGAACCATTCCGACACGAACTCATCCACGAACTCCTCCAAGAGATGGCCGCGAATGAGTGGCGCGGGGCGGCAGTCCTTGGCGCTCAACCATCCCTTGTTCCGGACGGTGCACGCATACCGCAGCGGCTCGCTGACGGAGGTTTGCGTGAACAGCCGATGATGGCACTGCCCGCACAACGCCACCTCCATCAGCATGTAGCCACGGTTCGACCGGCGCCCCATCCACGGCGTAGTCCTAGCCGCAAGAACACGCTTCAGGGCCTCGTGGGTGGCACGATCCCACAAGCCTTCGCATAGACGAACGGGGTTCCCTTCCTGGCCGATGACGGGCTTACCGTTGTGCATCAGATAGCCCAGGCCGCCTCGGAGAGAAGAATGCTCCGCAGGCTCGTCGGATACCACGGACGGCCACGCGCTGGCTTGCCGTACATGACGGCCTGATGGTCCACAGGCGCCAACTCACCTTCCCGATCGATCTCGCCGCCCATCACGACCCGCACGTACTGAAACCCGTACGACGGTTTCCCCTTCGGCCTGCCGACGGCCCGCGCCTTGATGGTGGCGTTGCGGTTGCGGCGCCGGATGGCACGCAGCTCCATCTGCGCGCCCCCCGCCTCCATGGTGAAGCGGATCTCGTCGGTCGGGTCGCCCAGCTCCCACGAGCCTTCGTGGCCGTACGTGACGCGCAGCTTCCCCTCATCACGCATCTTGTAGCCCGTGTTCAGGCAGTCGACGACGTTGCGCCCAAGGCGGTCCACGGCTGCAACCACGAGACCGTCGTACGGACCCCGCTCGTCACGAAGCCACGGGCCCAGCTTCGGCCGCGTCACCGGATCCGCGGCACCCGAGACCTCCCAGTCATCCGCCCAGCCAATGATGTGCCCACCGACGGATGCGGCGGCCGTGAGAACGTCCTACTTCTGGCGCTCGGGAGACGACGTAGCTGCCTTCATCCGTGACAGTCGACACACGCCGAGCAGGCACTTTCCGCATCCGCCGTAGGGGCGTTCGATCATGTTCAAGTCCGTACCGCGCAAAGCTTCTCCGTTTCGAGCACGCAGAGCACGGAGATTTCCCGGCCACCCCCAGGACGATCTTCATCAACCCAGGAAGCTCAGCCGCACCTGACGGTTGACATTGTCGATATTGGTATCCACCAACCTCCGCCAAGACAACCCATTGAGACTGCCGAAAGCGCTCCGACTCCGTCAAGACAACCGCATGGACGTCAAGCACAAGGAGACGGCGCGGGGCGGGCTCGCGGTCAACGTCATCGAGTGCTGAGCCAACTCGCCCTGGCCTGGGAGACCTTGCGCTTCGGGGCGTTCACGACGCACTGCCGTTGATCGCCCCGGCGCTCCCCCCGTTACTCCTCGGGCGAGGATGGTTCTCCCTAGCCGCTCACCCAGCAAACGCGCTGAATCGGCCGCTGCTCTTGCCTCTCGACAGAGGTGGGGCGGCGGCCGTAGCCCATTGCCCCCCGGCCAACCAAGCAGCCAAGGTTGTGTGTCAGTGGCATGTCGTAGCCTCGGATGCAGCTGAGAAATCATTTCGACTGCCTGACGGGGATACTGTGACTGCGTGGATTCTGACCTGCAATCTGGACACTTTTGATCTTGAGGCCTTTCGGCGCGATGGTCAGGAACTCCCATCGTGGAGCGTGCACCGCTACCGGGACGAGCTGGCTGCAGGCGACACGTTCGCGTTGTGGATCACAGGCGCCGATGGCGGACTTGTCGCCCGCGGCCACCTCACCGGGACTCCATCCCTCAGCACGTCAGCCAACGAGGAGTACTGGAAGAAGGATCCCGGGACCCGTTGGTACGTCCCTCTGATCGTCGACGAGTGGCTGGAACGCTCTGTCCCCCGCAGCCGGATTATCGACGATCCGCGCTTCGCTGACTCCTCCCTGCGTAAGCAGCCCTTCGCCGGCAACCCCCATCGACTCGATGCCGCCCAATGGGACTTGATCGCCAACACTTTGGATCACGCTCGGGACGAGGACCCGACGTGGCACCTGAAGCCGGGCGAGACCATCCGACGCGTCAAACTGCATGAGCGCTATGGCGGCAGCGGTCAGGGCGGGATCTGCCCATCGAAGCGCACCCCGAACGTGCTGATCTTCACGGATTCGCGTTCCGGCCATCAGCATGGCTACTACGACGAGTGGAGCGAGGACGGCACGTTCCACTACACGGGAGAAGGCCAGAAGGGCGAGCAGGTCTTCACCAAGGGCAACAAGGCGATTCGCGACCACAGCATCACGGGAAAGCGACTGCGGCTCTTCGAGGGCTCCCGCGACACGGTCCGCTACGTCGGGGAATTTGTGTTGGACCCGGTGGCCCCCCACTCGGATGGCCAAGCCGTAGAGACAGGTGGCGGCCCTCTGCGTAAGGTCATCCGCTTCCACATGGTGCCGGCCGGCACCACATCACAGGCCCCGGAAGTTCCCGTGGGCACCGGCTACCGGCCCGTCGACGAGAACGTCCAGCCCGCCGCCGCGCAGCCCGGCACCCCCGATCCGGACCTCACTGGACGGAACCTCAAGGCTCACCGCCGCCTTCAAAATGAGCTGGCAGCATCCGCACGGGCCCGGGGGATGGAAGTCCTCTCGCCCATGGCATCGGATCCGGACTTCGACGTCGCGTGGCGGGACTCCAGCAACAACCTCACCGTTTGCGAGGTCAAGTCGTTGACGCTTTCGAACGAGGCGCGGCAGCTGCGTACCGGGCTGGGCCAGATCCTGGACTACCACGACCAACTCCAAGGACGTGGCAAGGGAGTTCGAGCCGTGCTCTGGGTGGAACGGGAACCGTCGGATCCACGATGGATCAACCTGTGTCACCGGGTCGGGGTCACCCTGGCCTGGCCTGGGCAAGAGGCGACGATCTTCAGTTAGAAGCCGGTGGCGGTGGCGGTGGCGAGTCAGCTACAGCACTTCTGAACCTCACGCAGGAAGTCCGGCCACGGGTCACCGTGCCGGTGTCGTGGCGCCTGTCCCAGTGCAAGCTCGAGAGTCTTCCTCAAAGGATGAGGCGATCCCATGATCGCGATGTTCCGCCGCGCCAGCCGCTCGAGCTCGCCGGCGCGCGGGAGGCGATCACTCTTGGTGCTATTGCACGCCTCGTGCGCCGGGGCGAGGTTCCACAGAACGTCCAGATCGGGGCCGCGCCAACCGCCCACGCTCGCATACCTCTGCATGAGCGAGTACGGAAAGACATGGTCGACGGCGACCGCGTCGGCGAGGTCGAGCACGGTGTCGCAGATGAGGCAGCGGCCATGCTGGAAGCCGATCAGCGCATCGGCGACGCCGGTGACCGGGCGGCGTCGGCGCTTGTCGGTGAGCTTCAGCGACGCCCAGTCCACGCCGACGCCCTCCTCGATGAGTGCACGGCCGATGCCGGCGGCGAAGGAGCATTCCACAATGCTCCACCGCGCGACGAGCTCCGCGCGTAGTCCGGCCGCCTGTTCCGAACGCGCCACCTGCAGGAGGTCCGGCGTGAGGCGTACCACGCGCTGGCGCGGGCTACCGGCCAACTCGTAGAAGCGATGCGGGACTTCGCTGCCGCCGCGCAGGTTGTGGAACTTCTGCATGACCATGGCCGGCATGGACTTGATCGCGGCCTCCAGTAGCCGGTCCGTGGGCCGGCTGAGCCTCTGCGTCTCCTCGCTCTCGGCCGTGGCGACAGCGAGGAAATCCGACTCGCCGATCGAGGTGCCCTCGGGTGCTTGCGGGGCCTGGGCCACGTGTGCGACCAGGCTCATGGCGTAAGGCGCGGCAAGCTCACTGAGCAGGATCTCGGGGTGCCCGTGCGCTGCATGTTCGAGGAGCGCGTCTCCCAGGGCGAACTTGTACGTGCGGGAGTTGGCCCCCATCAAGATCGCCAAGCGCCAGGACGCCCGTGCCGACGGCTCGGCCGAGAAGAATGCGTCGGCCGTCACGCCTGCTCCTTCCGCAGGGCAAGCTCACTCCAGTGGATCTCTCCCCGGCCCAGCTGATCCTGCCCGCCACTGACATGAAGGACGCACAGGCCGCATTCTCTGGCCAGGGCGGCCGTCTCGTCGGCGGGCACGTCGAACATCCTGCGATCCGCCGGCGGCGGCCCGTGGCGCAGCGAGATGATGAGCAGGCCACCGACAGCCAGGAGTTCGGCCAGCCGGCGCATCGCCACCACGCGTTCCTCGTCATCGAGATGCATCCACACCGCGGACAGCAGAATCAGCCCAAACTCGCCGTCCAGCCGCTCGAGGTCCGGCAGCGAGTCCTCCAACCAGACGATGGGCGCGTCGGTGTGCAACCGCTGAGCCACCAACCGCAGCTCCTGCACGGGCTCGACCGCAGTGACCTCGTGACCCAGCCCGGCGATAGCTGCCGCGTCCCGGCCGGTACCCGCCCCAATGTCGACCGCCCGCACCGGGGCGTCGGGCAGCAAGCGCAGGATCGCCTTGTGCACGGCCTCGAACGTCAAGCTCTCGTAACGCTCAGCCAGTTCGTCCGCAGCCAGCACGTAGTACGGCTGGACGCCCGAGGTAGGGGCATACGTCCGACCCGTCACGTCACCATGGTCGCCATCCGATCTCGTCATGCCAGCACACTATGTCGCGCCACTGACAGTTCGACGTGGAGCGCTTCATGAAGACGTGGGCGATTCAGTAACGGCACGCGAAACTAGACCAGTTGACGGACGTCCGGCGCCGGTGTAAACATGAACCGCGTCGATCTGCACCACCAGTACTGCACAACGCCTGGACCACCAAATCCGGGCGGCCCCGCTGGGGCACTGCGATCCAACGGAACGCCATGGGCATAGGGCCCCGGCTGCACCGCGGTGAAGGTTCGGCAGGAAACCTGTTGCAGCAGGCGCCACGGACTACATCGTCAGTTGCCTAGGCTGATGATCCCCATCAATCCGTGGGCGGACGAACTTTCTCGTTGGCAGTAATCGCCAAAGTGTGCGCACAGTAACGCTGTGCCCGCAGGGGTCACGTTAGGTAGCTAGCCAGTGACCATGAACATCCCTCTCTTCGAGGACCCCGACAAGGGCCGGGACTCGGACGAACTCAGCATTACCCGCAAGCCGTCCCTCCTCGCCGACGTTGCCGAATCCGCGGCGCTGCGCAAGGTCGCGACACGCTTGGACAAGAACCCCCTCACGAACCTCAGCGAGGGTGCGCGCAAGGCCGCGGCAGGTCTGCAGGTGCAGCCCGAGCGGGCGGCAATGCTGGTGACCGCGCAGCCGAACGGCGTCTCCTTGCTGAGCGAGGTGGGCGTGCCGGGCGGGTCCCTCTACGTCATCGAGTGCCAGGCATGGACCCGCATGCTGTTTCCCCTCTACCAGCCCCGGATCGCGGCGCTGTCCTTGGCCGTACCGCCGCCGAAGTTGCTGGACGACCACGACTCCGAGGGACCGCTGGCGCAGGCCCACTGCGAGTTCTCGTCTCCCAAGGAACTGGCAGACCTTGTCCGGGAGACCGTCACCCACACGCTGCGCGTCCCCAAGGCCGACTACTCCGACTCGATCATGCAGCGGGGAGTCTCCGACCCCTTGCTGGTGATCCTCGTCCGGGTCACGTTCGCTGACAACAGTCCCAGCCGAGTCCTCCCAGTAGTCGTGGACGGCATCTCCCGGCTGTCCTCTGCCGCTAAGACGCGTACGGGCAAGGGAGAGGCCGGCGCGGCCGACGCCGTAGTGGCGGACCTGCTGCGCGATTCGAACTCGCTTCGCCGCTCGATCCGGGACGAGGTCTCGTCCTACAACGCCGCGTACCCGCGAGGCCTGACTGATCAGGTCGTGCGGATCGGCCAGTCCACGACCGTGCCCGTTCGTCTGGTCGTCGGTTCCCGCAACGGCGACACCATGGAGGCCGGCCAGTGAGTACGCAGACGGATGTCGCAGCCGGGTTCTCCTTCGTCACCATGGTGGAGAACCTTGTCGCGGGCGAGCACTTGGAGAAGAACCCATGGACGCCGGACGCGATGTGGCACAACATCGCCAACCAGGTCGTCGAGGCATTGGTGGTCCGCGGTGAACTGCGTCGAGACGACGCGAACATCATCACCGCTGCCACCCCCCTCGAGGAACTGCCGGACGTAATCGGCTGCCCAACGGCCTCCCCGATCTGGCGGTGTATCTACTCGACCTACTGGCTCGCCAGCGGCGTCGCGTTCGCGGAGACGAAGTACGAGATCCGCAACATCATGGCGCGCCGGGCGGTCACCACGAAGCAATTCAGCTTCATGCTCGGTGTGCTGATCGACCGGGACGTGCGTCGGTCCAAGAACCGCAAGTTGAAGGGCGTCCGCAAACCAGCGACGCTGCAGACCGCTCGCAACGCGTTCGGCGATGGTGGATTCCTCACCGACAGTATTCCCGGCAAGCGTTGGTCCCCTGTGTACAAGGAGCCCAGCACCCTCCTCGAACTCGCTCTCGCCGGCGACGCCAACGCACGGATTACCCTGATGATCGGGGGTGGCTTCGCCCTGATCATGGATGGATACCTCACCCGTGACCGCGAATCCAAGTTCTTCGAGGGCACAGCCCCGTTCCGTGGTTCGCCTCCCACGATCCTCGCGGACCTGGCCAGCCACGAGCACGGACTGCGGACGCTCGCCATGGCCTGGATGTACTGGAACCCCGATCTGCCGGCACACGAGTACGACATCCCCGACGTCGACAAGTACGGCGCCGTCATCATCGCAGGCGAGACGCGGGAGACCCGGCGCCCCCAGCGGCTCACCGAGTATCGGCTGTACGAAATCGCCAGTCCGGCGAAGGCCATGGCGGGCTTCCTCAAACAGCAGGACACCCGCAAGGCCAAGAACCAGGACAGCCCTGAGGACCGTGACCGAGAGAACCGGGAGCGGCTCGGCATGGCATTGGACGTCGCACACGACGCAGCTCTCGCTCTGCGGGACTCCAAGGTGTCGCCCCCACCCCACCCCTTCGGGAGCCACGACGACTGGGAGCACGTGAAAAGCACCGCGCACAAGGTGTACGACATCCTGGTCAAGAACGAGCCCGACGAGCAGGACGACTTCATCTCCAGCGAGTCACCCGACGAGCAGGACGAGTACGAAGCTGATTAATCGGTCAGCCCGGCCAGATCGTCAATGGTGCGCGCGGCCAGCGCCGCCGCCACGCGCTCCTCCAGTTCCTCGGTTGTGAGCCGGCC
>NZ_JBFAIP010000042.1:0-58900 GCF_040654775.1 Streptomyces sp. NPDC050636 | reverse complement strand
GCCGGCCGAGGGGTACCTCAGCCGGCCGCGCGCCGTCGTCGTACGCGGTACTGCCGGGTGGTGCGGGGATGCCGGTCAGATGTGACCGGCGCCGGCGCCCGCCTCCGCGTTCGCACCGCGCTTGGTGAACGTCGCGACGACGGCCGCGACGATCGCCACCCCGCAGGCGACCGTGAAGGCCAGGCCCATGCCCGAGACGAAGGTGTCGTGGGCGACGGAGGTGATCTTCTGCGCGATCTCCGGAGGGGTGCCCTTCGGCACCGGTGCGATGCCGGCCGAGACGGCGTCGGCCGCCTGGGACATCTTGGCGGGCGGGACCGGCGGGAGGCCGGCCGACTGCCAGTTGTCCGGGAACCGGCTGTCGACGCGGGAGGCCATCACCGCGCCGAGTACGGCCGTACCGAGGCTGCCGCCGACCTGCATCGCGGCCTGCTGCAGACCGCCGGCGACACCGGAGAGCTCCAACGGGGCGTTGCCGACGATGACTTCGGTGGCGCCGACCATGACGGGGGCCAGGCCCAGGCCGAGCAGCGCGAACCAGACGGACATCGGGCCGGTGCTGCTGTCGGTGTCCAGGCCGGACATGCCGTACATGGCGACGGCGGTGAGGACCATGCCGCCGACCAGCGGAATCCGCGGGCCGAACTTGGTGATCAGGGCGCCCGCGAGCGGCGAGCCGACGATCATCATGCCGGTGAGCGGGAGGAGGTGCAGTCCGCTGTCGACGGGGCTCATGCCGTGCACGTTCTGGAGGTAGAACGTCACGAAGAACAGGCCTCCCAGGAAGGCGAAGGCCATCAGCACCATCAGGACCGTGCCGGCGGCCAGCGGCACCGAGCGGAACATCCGCAGCGGGATGAGCGGCTCACGGACCTTGGTCTCCAGGACGGCGAACAGCGCGAAGAGGACGACCGCGCCGATCAGGAAGCCCAAGGTCTTCATGTCGCCCCAGCCCCATTCCGTCGCCTTGATCAGCGGCCAGATGAGGCAGAACATCGCGCCGGAGAGCAGCACGATGCCCGGGATGTCGAAGGAGCGGGGGGCGTTCTCGGCGCGGTGGTCCTTGAGTATCACCAGGCCGAGGACCAGGGCCAGGATGCCGACCGGGACGTTGATGAAGAACACCGACTGCCAGTTGACGTGCTCGACGAGCAGTCCGCCGACGATCGGTCCACCGGCGGTGGAGGCGCCGATGACCATGCCCCAGATGCCGATCGCCATGTTGAGCTTCTCGGCCGGGAAGGTCGCGCGCAGCAGTCCGAGCGCGGCCGGCATCAGCAGCGCGCCGAAGAGGCCCTGGAGAACGCGGAAGGTGATCACCAGCGCGACCTCGCTGGAGAACCCGATGGCACAGGACGCGGCCGCGAACCCGACGACGCCTATGAGGAAGGTCTGGCGGTGGCCGAAGCGGTCACCGAGCTTGCCGGCCGTGATCAGCGAGACGGCCAGGGCGAGCATGTAGCCGTTGGTTATCCACTGGACGTCGGCAAGCGAAGCGCCCAGGTCCTGCTTGATGGCCGGGTTGGCGATGGCGACGATGGTGCCGTCGAGAGCGACCATCATGACGCCGATGGCGACGGAGAAGAGGGTCAGCCACGGATGGCCCCGCAGCCCCTTGCGGGGCTCCGGTACGGGAAGGTCCGGTGCGCGATCGGCAACGGGGGTCTGGGAGGTCATGTCACGAGGCTAATGTCAGCCACTGACAGTTGACAAAGTAATTCATGAGTCGGTAACTGTCATTTAGCTCACAGGTATCCTGATCAGCGAGAACCCCCTGGAAAGGCGGCGCAGGATGGCGACCCCGACGCCGCAGACGGCACCCCCGGGCGGGCTGCGCGAACGCAAGAAGCAGCGCACCCGCGACGCCCTGATCCGTGCGGCACTGGAGCTGTTCACGGAGCAGGGGTACGACACGACGACGATCGACGAGATCGCGGAGGCGGTGGACGTCTCCCAGCGCACGTACTTCCGGTACTTCGCCAACAAGGAAGAGGTCGTCTTCGCCGTCCAGGAGATGGTGGAGGCCCGCTTCCTGGAGGAGTTGAGCGCACGGCCGGGGAGCGAGGCCCCGCTGACGGCGCTGCGCAGCGCCGTGATGGTGGCCTGGGACGACATCGGCAACGCGATCGAGTCGGTGATCCCGGTGGAGCTGCACATGCGCTCGTACCGGATGATCGAATCGACGCCCGCACTGGTCGCCGTACATCTGCGGCGCTCGTCCGAACTGGAGGAGCAGATCGCGCGGTTGCTCGCCGGGCGCGAGGGGCTGGACGTGGACGCCGATCCTCGGCCGCGGGTGCTGGTCGCGGCGTTCAGCGGAGTGATGCGGGTGGCGGGGAAGGTGTGGGGCGAGGGGCAGGACTGCAGCGTGGCGTCCATCCGCGAACTGACCAAGTCCTACCTGGACCATCTCGCGCCGGCGATGCACGACGACTGGCGGGCGCGATGAGCAGGGCCGACGCCCGGTAACCGGACCCCGCCCCTGTGTGATCATTTGGCCGCCTCATGAGATCACCCCTGCACGGCTGAGCACCGGAAATGGCCGAGCAATGTCCGAATTGTTCGAAATACCCGCCGCGAAACGTGATATGACTCACGGGCTCAGCAGGCACCCTGCCAAGTCTCCTAGGGTGGCTCGCGGTGACTTCCTTCCCGGGCCTCGGCCCCTCCTCCGGTTTCCTGCAATCCACCGCCTGGCGCGCCGCTCTCGCCCTGGTGGTGGTGTTCGTGATGCTTGCCATGACCGGCTGGACGGCCATCAGAAGCACCAACGAGGACGCCAATCCCCTGGCCACCGCCAACGAGGCTTGGAAGCACGCCACTTTTCACGGACGTCCGCTGCCCGACCCCGACGGCACTCCGGCCGCGATCCGGTCCTTCTTCGCCAAGCTCGACTCCGCCGAGCGCCGGACGCTCGCGACCCGATACCCACTGGCCGTCGGCAACATGGGCGGCGCCCCCGTACAACTCCGTTACCGCGCGAACCGGATGGCGCTCGACGACGCCCGCGCCATCGAGAAGCAGCGCATGGGCGATAAGCGGCTGACGCCGGTCGGACGCCAGGAGGCCGGGCGGCTGATGCACCGCTTCGAGTCGATGATGAGCCGCGGGCGGCAGATCCTGGCCTTCGATCCGGCCAGCGGCGGCCGGGCCGCGGAGGTCTTCGGCAACCTCGGCAAGGCCCGCCGGGTCTCCGTCGTCGTGCCCGGTGTGGACACCAATCTGTCGACCTTCGAGCGCACCGCGCGGGCGACGGCCGCCCCCGTCGGCATGGCCCGGTCCCTGTACGCCGCGGAGCGCGATGCCCGGCCGCAGGCCCGTACCGCCGTGATCGCCTGGGCCGACTACACCTCGCCGTCCGGCCTGGGGGTCGAGGCCGCCACCGGGCAGCTCGCCGAGGCCGGCGCGGTCCGACTGCGTGCGCTCGTGAAGTCGCTGCCCACCTCCGGGCCCGTCTCGCTGTTCTGCCACAGCTACGGGTCCGTGGTGTGCGGCGTCGCCGCGCGCAACCTGCCGTCCAACGTCGAGGACATCGCGGTGGCGGGCAGCCCCGGGATGCGCGCCGAGAGCCGCTCCGGGCTGGGCACACACGCCCGGGTGTGGGCGATGCGGGACGCCGACGACTGGATCCAGGACGTGCCGTACCTGGAGGTCGGCGGGCTCGGCCACGGCGCGGACCCGGTCGATCCGTCCTTCGGCTCCCGGATCCTGTCGGCCGAGGGCGCCGTCGGACACGCCGGATACTTCGCGCCCGGCACCCGCAGCCTGCGCAATTTCGCGCTGGTCGGGGTCGGCGCGGTCAGCTCGGTGGAGTGCGCGACCGATGACCCCCATTGCAGCGCGGATCTCGCCTGAGGGCGGGACGCCGTACGACCGGTCGGCCGCAGGCCCGGCCCGGCGCCCGGGGACGGGCCGGGCCTGCGGAAACCGTGGTGAACGGGACGGAACGGGGACGGGGCGGGTGGCCGGGAGCCTGATGACGCGCGTAGCGCAAGGTGTCCGGAAGGGGGACGGGCGGGCAATCGCCCGCATACGATGAGCCGCATGGGTGATGTGCTGGCCGGTTTTCACGCCGTCTGGGAGTTCGACACGGACTCCGTACTCATCCGCTTCGAACGGGGGATCCGCAGGCCGAAGCTGTTTCAGGCGCTCGGCGAGCGACGCATTCCGTACGAGGCGTTGAGGTCGGTCGAGCTGTCCGAGGGCAGACGGGGCACGGTGGTGCTGCACGCTGTGCCACGGCACGGCGCCGATCCTCTGATGGAGGCGGCGGACGGACAGCTCAAGGAGGACGTCGACCCGTACCGGCTGGTGCTGCCGGCCGAGCGCGAGACGCTGGCCGAGTACTACGCCGACGAGCTGCGCACCGCGCTGGGGCCCGCGGCCAAGGAGCCCGCCGAGCGCCATCTGGTGGCCGCTCCGGAGCCGCCGCTGCACTTCAAGGCGTACGACGGCAAGGCGTCCTTCGACGGCCGGTCGGTCGCCTTCCGCTGGTTCTGGACGGGTGCGTCGTCCGCGAAGTGGAAGAGCGGCGACCAGACCTTCACGGTCGGCGAGCTGGCCGGGGTGGAGTGGCGCTCACCGGAGATCTTCAACGGCTATCTGCGGCTGCTGGAGCGCGGGGGCCGGGACGCGGGGGCCGACGAGGCCGACCAGGACCCGGCCGCGGTGGTCTTCGGCCTCGGCTACGGCCCGGTCCATGAGTCGCTGCCGTTCGCGGCCGCGGTGCTGCAGGCCGTACGGGCCGCCGAGCCGGCACAGGACACCGCGCCCCGCGAGCCGGTACGGCGGGCCGGGGACGCGCGCCGGGATCCGGCGGACATCGCGGACCGGATACGGCACCTCGGCGAGCTGCACGAGGCGGGGCTGCTGACGGACGACGAGTTCAGCGCGAAGAAGGCCGAGCTGCTGGCGGAGCTTTAGGGCGGGCGCGGAGCGGGTGCCGAGCGGGTGCGAGGGCCGTCGGCCCGTTGGTCGGGTCATACCGTGGTACGGATCGGAAGGCCGAACCCTGGTATGACGCTTCGGCGAGCGCGGTCCGCTTACATTGATTTCGCGATGTCCAAACGATCTCTCACCCCAGAACGCGAGCCGACCCGCAGCGCAGAGCGCGAGTCGGCCCGCAGCCGGGCGACGCGCGCCGCGCGGCAGGCGCTGCGCGTCCTCGCCGTCGAGCTCGGCACCCCGGCCGGGCCCGGCACTCCGCTCTTCGGCACCGTCCAGAATCGCTGGCTGCGCCGGTTGCCGTATGTCGTCGCGTTCCTTTTCGCGGTCTCCCTGCTGCCGTCGAGCATCAACGTCCTGGGCCACGACTACGGCATGAACGGCGGGCTGGCCGGCGGGCTCGCCACCGCGCAGACCGTGCCGCTGCTGCTCGCGGTGACCCGGCCGCTGCAGGCATGGTGGGTGATCTTCGCGGCGGACGTGGTGTGCGCGCTGGCCCTCACCGGTGCCGACGGCGTCGCGGGCCGCGCCTGGCCCTGGCCGCCGACGGTGATCGTCGGCTATCTCGTGCTGATGCTGGCGCTGTCCCTGCGCGAGCGCCGCCGCACCCTCATCGCCGTATGGCTGACGACCGGAGCGGCCGGCATGCTCGCCGAGCCGATCACCCCCGAGCACAGCTATGGCACCTGGGTGCTGCTGTTCGTGCTCTCCGGCGTGATGCTGCTGATGGGCGGCACCCTGCGGGAACGGGGCGACACCCAACGGAAGTTGCGGGAGCAGGAGACCATCAGCGAGGCGGAGCGCGCCCGCCGCACACTGCTGGAGGAGCGCACCCGTATCGCCCGCGAGCTGCATGACGTCGTCGCCCACCACATGTCGGTGATCACGGTCCAGGCCGACAGTGCCCCGTACCGCATCGGCGGGATACCCAAAGAGGCCCAGGAGGAGTTCGGGGCGATCGCCGCGACCGCGCGCGAATCGCTGGCGGAGATGCGCCGGCTGCTGGGCGTGCTGCGCAGCGAGGAGTCGGAGCGGCACGGCGGCCCGGAGAAGGCTCCGCAGCCCGGGATCGGGCAGCTGCCGAAGCTGGTCGAGGGGACCGTCCGGGCCGGTGTGCCGGTCGAGTTGGCACTGCCCGAGGAGCCGGTGGCGCTCGAACCGGCGGTGGATCTGTCGGCGTACCGGATCGTGCAGGAGGCGCTGGCCAATGTGGTGCGGCATGCCCCGGGAGCGCGGACCCGGGTGTCGGTGACGACGGCGGCGGACGGCTCGCGGCTGACCGTCCTGGTCGTCAACTCCGCGCCGCCCGCACCGTCCGCGCCGCTGGAGACCACCGGGACCGGGCATGGCCTGATCGGTATGCGGGAGCGGGTGCGTCTGCTGGACGGTTCGCTGGACACCGGGCCGCTGCCGGACGGGGGCTTCCGGGTCGCCGCCCAACTGCCGCTGACCGGGCTGCCGTCATCGGCGGACCCGCGGTCTGCGGGGTCCGCGTCCGGGGGCTCCGCCCCGGACGGTTCGCCGTCCCCGTCTTCCTCCCCCTCGGCCCCCTCCTCCGCATCTCCCTCCTCCACGAAGGACTCTCCCTCCGCATGACCACTCGGGTGATCATCGTCGACGACCAGGCCATGGTGCGGGCGGGTTTTGCCGCGCTGCTCGCCGCGCAAAGCGATATCGATGTGGTGGGTGATGCTCCGGACGGTGTGCGGGGCGTGGAGCTGAGCCGCACGGTGCATCCGGATGTGGTGCTGATGGATGTGCGGATGCCCGAGATGGACGGGCTGGAGGCGGCCCGTCAGCTGCTCGATCCGCCCATCGGCGTCACCCACCGTCCGAAGGTGCTGATGCTGACCACCTTCGATGTCGATGACTACGTGTACGAAGCGCTGCGCGCTGGCGCATCCGGGTTTCTGCTGAAGGACGCGCCGCCGGCCGATCTGATCTCCGCCGTTCGCGTCGTGGCAGCCGGTGAGGCGCTGCTCGCGCCGTCGGTGACGCGACGGTTGATCGCCGATTTCGCGCGCCAGCGCCCGGCCCCCCGCAAAGGCCGGACCTCGCTGCGGCTCAACGGCCTCACCCCGCGCGAGACGGAAGTCCTGGAACTGATCGCGCGCGGCCTCTCGAACCAGGAGATCGCCGATTCGCTGGTCCTGGCCGAGCAGACCGTGAAGACCCATATCGGCCGTGTCCTCGCCAAGTTGGAGCTGCGGGACCGCGCCCAGGCCGTGATCTTCGCGTATGAGTCGGGGCTGGTCGCGCCCGGGGAGAGATGACGGGTGGGCCGGCCCGGTGAGGGGTGGGGTTAACCCCACCAAGGGGATGGGGCCAGCACTTACGTCCTGAGGGCGAGTGGAGCCGGTACCCCATACCCCGGTATCACCTGGGAGTTGGCTCCGCAGTGTGACGCCACGTCGTACACCCTCTTCCTACGTTTCCCTCTGCCACACCAACGGGAGAGGGAGACACCACCATGTCCGTGCTGCGAACCGCCACTCGGCGCAGCAAGCGCGCGCTCATCGCCGCCGCACTCGCGGTGGCCATCGCCGCCGGAACCGGCGGCTGGGCGGCCGGTTCCGCGCAGACCGCCGTCACCGGCCCGCCGCCCGGCGCCGCCGCCTGGCGCGCCGACCACTCCCTCGGCGTCCGGCCGCCGGACCCCGCGACCGCGGCCCCCACCGACGTCGCCCGCTTCTTCGGCTCGCTGACCGAAGCACAGCGGCATACGCTCGCGACCCGGCACCCGCTGACCGTAGGCAACCTCGACGGCGCGCCCATCACACTGCGGTACGAGGCCAACGCCCTCGCCCTGAAGGCCGAACGGGACCGCCAGATGGCCCGCGCCACCGATCCGGCCGGCACACTCCAGGACCACCGGCAGGCCAGGAAGGCGGCCGACCGCTGCGCCGCCCTGCTCGCGCCCGGCCGTCACATTCTCGCCTTCGACCCGCGCGGACGCGGTCAAGTCGCGGAAGTCCACGGCGACTTGACCACCGCCGAACGCAGCGCGGTGATCGTGCCCGGGTCGGACATCGATCTGGCCTCCTTCGACCGCGCGAAAGACCCGTACGGCACGCCGACCGGCATGGCCACCTCGCTGCGCGCTCAGATGGCCGCCGACGCACCCGGCACGCGTACGGCCGTCATAGCCTGGGCCGGATACACCACGCCGGTCGGCATCGGCCCTGACGCCGCCACCGGCCGGCTCGCGGAGGCCGGTGCGCCGCGGCTGGGCCGCCTGCTGTCCGGCCTCGCCGCCACCGGCGCCCCGGCCCCCACCGTGCTCTGCCACAGCTATGGCTCGGTTGTCTGCGGACTGGCCGCCCCGGAGGTGGGCCGCGGCGCAATCGCCGACCTGATCGTCTTCGGCTCCCCCGGTATGCGCCGGGACAGCGTGGCGGAGCTGCGTACCTCGGCACGGGTCTGGGCGGCCCGCGATGCGTCCGACTGGATCGGCGACATCCCGAACGTCGAACTGCTGGGCCTGGGCCACGGCGAGGACCCCACCGACCCCGCCTTCGGCGCGCGCCATGTCTCCGCCGAGCGGGCCGAGGGCCACACCGGCTATCTCGCCCCGGGCACGGACTCCCTGCGCAACTTCGCCGCCATCACCTTGGGCCGGTACGGCGAGGTGCGCTGACCGCCCGCTTCGGGCCCGCGCCGTACCCCGGACTCCGCCGCCACTCCTGACCACAAGGACGCCTCAACTCAAGGACCCCTCATGGCCATCGCACTCCTCGCACCCGGAAGCCGTACGGGCCGGAAAACAGCCCCGGAAACCGCACCGAAAGCAACCTGGCGAGCGGCCCGGAAAGCGGTCCGCTCGATCGAGGACCGCACCCCGGCCCACCGCGACCGCGCCATCGACGGCCTACGGGCCCTGGCACTGCTCGCCGTGCCCACCGGCCACTGGCTGCTCGGCGGCTTCACCCTCGACGCCGACGGAGCGCTGCACAACGCCAGCCCGCTGTCCGCCTTCGGCTTTCTCTCGCCCGCCAGTTGGGTGCTCCAGATGCTCGGCATCTTCTTCCTGGTCGGCGGCCATTCCTCGGTGCTGTCCTTCCGGCGCGCCACCGAGCGGGGCGGGTCGACCGGCGTCTGGCTGCGCGGCCGGCTCGTACGACTGGGGCGCCCCGTACTCGGAGTGACCGCCGTGTGGGCGGCGATGCTCCCCCTTCTGTACGCGCTGGGGGTGCCGGAGGCGACCCTGCGGACCGGGGCGACGCTGGTGATCCAGCCGCTGTGGTTCGTCGGCGTGTATGCGGCGATCACCGCGCTCACGCCGTACTGCCTACGTGCCGCGCGGCGGCTGGGCGCCTGGGCCGCGGCACCGCTGCTCGCCGCGGTGGCCACGGTGGACTTCCTGCGTTACGGACCGTCCGCGGACGCCATGCCGTCCTGGCTGAGCCTGCTCAACCTGCTCCCCGGCTGGATGTTCGCCTACCAACTCGGCGTCTCCTGGGGTGAGAAGCGGCTCGGCAGGCGCGCCGCCTGGTCGCTGCTCCTCGGGGGCGCCGCCCTGTTCGCCGCGCTGCTGCTGTTCTTCCACTACCCGGCGAGCATGGTCGGCGTCCCCGGCGAGGCCCGTACGAACTCACACCCGCCGTCGCTGCTGGTCCTGGCCCTGGCGGCGGCGCAGTCCGGCGCAGCGATCCTGCTCCGCGACCGGCTCGCGAAACTGCTGCGCCGGCCCGCCCTCTGGGCACCGGTCGTCGTCATCAACCTCTCCGCGATGACGATCCTGTGCTGGCACCAGACCGCGATGCTCTCGGCCGCCGTGCCCGCGTCCTTCTTCGGTCCGGGCGCGGTGCCCGGCCTGACCGTCGCGCCCGACACCCCCGGCTGGATCCTCGCCCGGCTCGCCTGGCTGCCCGTCTTCGCCGCCGCCCTGATCCTCATCGGCCGTACCACCCGCCGCTTCGAGGCGCCCTGGACCGGCGTCACCCGCCTCCGCCGCGCCGCCGCAGCCGTCCTGGCCGCAGGGTTCGCGGTGTTCGCGCTGGGGCTGGCGTGAGCGAGGGCAGGGGCGCCAGGCCGGCTACGGGGCTACTCCCGGCCGGCAGACGTGAACGTCATGTCCGCGTAGCGCGCCCCCGCTACCTGCCCGGCGATCGGCTCCAGGAGGGCCAGGTCCTGCTCGCTCAGTTCGATCCGTGTGGCGGCGGTGTTCTCCTCGATCCGGGTGCGCTTGCGCGTGCCGGGGATCGGTACGACGGCGAGGCCCCGCGCCGTGGCCTGCTGCTGCACCCAGGCCAGCGCGATCTGGCCGAGCGACGCGCCATGGGCCTCGGCGACCTTCCGGACCGGCTCCAGCAGGGCGGCGTTGACGGCCGCGTTGTCACCGGTGAAGCGGGGCTGCTGGCGGCGGAAGTCGTCCTCGCCCAGTTCCTTGTCGGCGCTGACGAACGAGCCGGCCAGGAAACCGCGGCCGAGCGGCGAGTACGGCACGAAGCCGACGCCGAGCTCAACTGCGGCCGCCATCACGCCGCCCTCGACGTCCCGGCTGAACAGCGACCATTCCGACTGCAGCGCCGCGATCGGGTGCACGGCCTGCGCCGCGCGCAGTTCGGAGCCGGTCACCTCGCTCAGCCCCAGGTGCTTGACCTTGCCCTCGGCCACCAGCTCCGCCATCGCACCGACCGATTCCTCGATGGGGACGTTCACATCGCGCCGGTGCATGTAGTAGAGGTCGATCTCGTCCACGCCGAGCCGCCGCAGACTGGCCTCGACGGCCTGGCGGATGTAGGGACGGTCATTGCGGATGACGCGCTTGGTCGGCTCTGCCGGGTCGTAGGACAGCGCGAACTTGGTGGCCAGCACGACCTCGTCGCGGTGTGCCTGGATGAACGGCGCGATGAACTTCTCGTTCTCCCCCATGCCGTACACATCGGCGGTGTCGTAGAGCGTGACGCCCAGCTCCAGCGCCCGCTCCAGCGTGGCCCGTGCCTCGTCGGCGTCCGTCGGGCCGTAGGCGAAGCTCATGCCCATACAGCCGAGGCCCTGCACGCCGACCCGCGGGCCGCCGGTGCCCAGCTCAACCGTGTCGATCTTCTCGCTACCCATGGAGACCTCAGAACCTCTCAGACGCCCGTCGGGCGTCGGCATAGACGCCGATCTTGTAGTCGAGTATGTCCAGCGTGCTCTGCAGCTCCGCGATGCGCTGCCGTACGTCCTCCCGGTGCGTGGTCAGCAGCTCCTCGCGGGCGGTGAAGGTGCCCTCGCCGGCCCGCACCAGCTCGGCATAGCGGACCATGTCCGCGACCGGCATGCCGGTCAGCCGGAGCTTGGTCACCAGGCTCAGCCAGTCCAGATCGCGGTTGGTGAAGCGCCGCTGACCCGTGTGCGTACGGTCCACATGCGGCATCAGGCCGATCCGCTCGTACCAGCGCAGGGTGTGGGCGCTGAGCCCGGTGTGTTCGGCCACCTCGCTGATCGTGTACTGGTCCCGGCCGGCGGGCCGCGGATGGACGGGCGTCGCTCTGCAGCCGCGCACACTCCCCGAATGACCACCGATCGCGACCGCACCTGCCGTCACCGGTTCGCTCTGCGTCACCGTCATGCTGCGTCTCCCCTCCTGCCGGATTCCTCTCGACTTCTCCAACGCTAGAGAGTTCGAGTGCACTCCAAGCAAGCGAGATCCAAGGGAAGACTTGACCGGAATTTGAGGGCATCAGGGCACCCCTTAGGCTCGGGGACATGCAGAGCCTGCGGATGATCGAGAACTGGCCGGTGCCCACCGCTGCCGCCGCCGTCGTACGCGCCGACGGCACGGTGGCCGGATCGTACGGACCGCTGGAGCACCGTTTCGCGCTGGCGTCGGTGACCAAGCCGCTCGCCGCGTACGCCGCGCTGCTGGCCGTCGAGGAGGGCGCCATCGAGCTGGACGAACCGGCCGGCCCGGAGGGGTCCACGGTCCGTCATCTCCTCGCGCACACCTCCGGTCTGGCCTTCGACGAGCAGCGCACGATGGCCGAACCGGGCACCCGCCGGCTCTACTCCAACACCGGCTTCGAGGCGCTCGGCGACCACATCGCCAAGGCGACCGACATCCCCTTCCCGCAGTATCTGCACGAGGCGGTGCTGGAGCCGCTCGGCATGACGGCGACCGAGCTGCCCGGCTCGCCCGCCAAGGACGGCGTCTCGACGGTCGCGGATCTCATCCGGTTCGCCGCCGAGCTCCAGGCGCCGCGGCTGCTCGCCCCGGAGACGCTCGCGGAGGCGACGTCGGTGGCCTACCCCGGCGTGACGGGTGTGCTGCCCGGCTACGGGCACCAGAAGCCCAACGACTGGGGACTGGGCTTCGAGATCCGCGACGGCAAGTCGCCGCACTGGACCGGCGCGTCGTCCTCGCCGCGTACGTTCGGGCACTTCGGGCAGTCGGGAACGTTCCTGTGGGTGGACCCAGACGCAAAGGCTGCGTGCGTGGCGCTGGCCGACCGGGCCTTCGGGCCGTGGGCCGTCGAGGCCTGGCCGGTGCTGACCGACGCGGTCCTCGCCGAGCTGACCTGAGCCGGGCTCATCGGGCCGAGCCGGGCGACGGGCTCAGGGCGTACGCACCGGCCTCCGGATGCGTATGCCCGCGCCTCACACGCCGGTGGCCTCCGGCCCCATCTCCCACACCAGGCACTCCGCTGCCCCCGCTCCCGTCAGCTCCAGCCCCTCCGCGTCGGTGATCCGCGCCGCGTCGCCCGTATCGAGGCGCCGCTCGCCGATCCGGACCGCACCCCGCACCACGTGCACATAGACGCGCGTGGCATCCGGGACCGCGGTGCGTTCGCCGTCGGCGAGGCGGCGCAGGTGCAGCATCGCGCCGGCCCGCGGGACCGCGTACGGGGTGCCGTCGGCGATGCCGCGGACCACCTCGTACGCCGGGTCGCCGCCGAATTCGGTCGCCGCCAGCCACATCTGCACAAAGCGCAGCGGCCGCGTACCGTCATTGCGCTCGATATGCCGTACGCCGCCGGCCGAGCTGAGCCGCTGGAGATCGCCGGGACGTACGGTGGTCTCGTGGCCCGTCGAGTCGCGGTGTGTCAGCTCGCCCTCGATGACCCAGGTGACGATCTCCGTGTCGCGGTGCGGATGCTCGTCGAAGCCGGCGCCGGCCGCCAGCCGCTCCTCGTTGCAGGCGATCAGCGCGCCGAAACGCAGGTTGTCCGGGTCGAAGTGCGGCCCGAAGGAGAACGCATGCAGCGACTCGATTCCGGCCTTCGCGTCGTCGTCCCGATAGCGTTCAGCGCCTCTGCGCACCTCAATCATGGCGCCACGGTAGCCCCGCCACCTCACCCCCTCATCCCGATAGGGCAGGCTTGTCCCCGTGTCTGAACCCGCATCGCGCGACGCGCACCCGCATTCGGCTACCCTCCGCCGCCTGGAGCAGTCGGCCGGCAAACTGGCGGCCGCGGCCATCGCCCGCATGGACGCCACGCTGCCCTGGTACCGCGCGATGCCACCGGAGAACCGCTCCTGGATCGGTCTGGTGGCGCAGGCCGGTATCGCCGCTTTCACCGAATGGTTCCGGCATCCCGAGACGCCGCAGGCCATCAGCACCGATGTCTTCGGTACCGCGCCGCGCGAGCTGACCCGGGCGATCACGCTGCGCCAGACCGTGGAGATGGTCCGGACGACGATCGAGGTCATGGAGTCCGCGATCGACGATGTCGCGGCGCCCGGCGATGAGTCCGTCCTGCGTGAGGCGCTGCTGGTCTACGCCCGGGAGATCGCCTTCGCCACCGCGCAGGTCTATGCGCAGGCCGCCGAGGCGCGGGGTGCGTGGGATGCCCGGCTGGAGTCGCTGGTGGTCAACGCGGTGCTCTCCGGAGAGGCCGACGAGGGCGCGGTGTCGCGGGCCGCCGCACTGGGCTGGAACTCCCCCGAACATGTCTGTGTGGTGCTCGGCACCGCCCCGGACGGGGACAGCGAGCTGACCGTCGAGGCGATCCGGCGGGCCGCCCGGCACGCCAAGCTCCAGGTTCTGACGGGTGTCCTGGGCAGCCGCCTGGTGGTGATCGCGGGTGGCTCGGACAATCCGCTCAAGGCCGCGAAGGCGCTGATCGGCCCGTACGCGGCGGGTCCCGTGGTGGCGGGCCCGGTGGTTTCCGATCTGCTCGCCGCGACCCGGTCCGCGCAGGCCGCGGCCGCCGGACTGCGGGCGTGCGCCGCCTGGCCGGACGCTCCCCGGCCGGTCCTCGCGGACGATCTGCTGCCGGAGCGCGCGATGGCTTCGGACCCGGTCGCGCGAGAGCAGTTGGTGGAGGAGATCTACAGACCGCTGGAGGAAGCGGGGTCGGCGCTCCTGGAGACACTGAGCGTCTATCTGGAGCAGGCAAGCAGCCTTGAGGGCGCGGCCCGAATGTTGTTCGTCCACCCCAACACCGTGCGCTATCGGCTGCGACGTGTGACAGACGTCACCGGATGGTCGCCGTCCGATGTGCGCTCCGCGTTCACCCTGCGTATCGCGTTGATCCTGGGGCGTCTGGCTGACGGTGAGGCGCAACTCTAGACTTTTGTCGGACATCAACAATTCCCCCGATGGTTCTTCGTCCCTGTCCCCACGGGCGGGCGGGACCTCCCGCAAGAGAGAGTGTGAGGGTGCTCGTACTCGTCGCTCCCGGCCAAGGCGCTCAGACGCCCGGCTTCCTGACCCCCTGGCTCGACCTCCCCGGTGTCGAAGACCGGCTCCGTGAGTGGTCTGCCGCCATCGACCTCGACCTGGTCCACTACGGCACGAAGGCCGACGCGGACGAGATCCGCGACACGGCGGTGGCGCAGCCGCTGCTGGTGGCGGCCTCGCTGATCTCCGCCCGGCAGTTGTTCACGACGTCCGAGGACTTCGCCGCGCAGGTCGGCGCCGCGGCCGGTCACAGCGTCGGTGAGCTCGCAGCCGCCGCGCTGACCGGCACCCTCTCGGACGGCGCCGCGATGACGCTGGTGCGCCGCCGCGGGCAGGCCATGGCCGAGGCCGCGGCCGTCACCGAGACCGGCATGGCCGCCCTGCTGGGCGGCGATGAGGCCGTCGTCCTGCCGCATCTGGAGAAGCTGGGGCTGACCCCGGCGAACGTGAACGGCGCGGGCCAGATCGTGGCCGCGGGCACCGCGGAGCAGATCGCCGCGCTGGTCGAGGACAAGCCGGAGGGCACCCGTAAGGTGATCCCGCTGAAGGTGGCCGGCGCGTTCCACACGCACCACATGGCGCCCGCGGTCTCGGCGCTGGAGGCCGCGGTCGGCGAATCGGCGGCCGACGAGGCGATCGCCGATCCGCACACCCGTTACGTCTCCAACAAGGACGGGCAGGTGGTCTCCTCCGGGCAGGAGCTGGTGCAGCGGCTGGTGGGCCAGGTGGCCAACCCCGTGCGCTGGGACCTGTGCATGGAGACCTTCAAGGAGCTCGGTGTCACCGCGCTGATCGAGGCGGCTCCCGGCGGCACACTGGTCGGCCTGGCCAAGCGCGCCCTGCCCGGCGTGAAGACGCTCGCCCTCAAGACGCCCGACGACCTCGACGCGGCCCGCGCTCTGATCGCCGAGCATGCCGACACCGCAGTACCGGCCGAATAGGAGCCCGAAGCGCATGACCTCGAAGATCAAGCCCTCGAAGGGCGCCCCGTACGCGCGGATCATGGGCGTCGGCGGCTACCGCCCGACCCGTGTGGTGCCCAACGACGAGATCCTCAAGCACATCGACTCGTCCGACGAGTGGATCCGCTCGCGGTCGGGCATCGCCACGCGCCACTGGGCGGGCCCCGACGAGACCGTCGCCACCATGTCGGTGGAGGCGTCCGGCAAGGCGATCGCCGACGCCGGCATCACGCCCGAGCAGATCGGCGCGGTGATCGTGTCGACCGTCTCGCACTTCAAGCAGACCCCGGCCATCGCGACCGAGATCGCGCATCTGATCGGTGCGGGCAAGCCGGCCGCGTTCGACATCTCGGCGGGCTGCGCGGGCTTCGGCTACGGCCTGACCCTGGCCAAGGGCATGGTCGTCGAAGGTTCCGCGGAGTACGTCCTGGTCATCGGCGTCGAGCGGCTCTCGGACCTGACGGACCTGGAGGACCGCGCGACGGCCTTCCTCTTCGGTGACGGCGCCGGCGCCGTGATCGTCGGCCCCGCGAAGGCACCGGCGATCGGCCCGACCGTCTGGGGCTCGGAGGGCGACAAGTCCGAGACCATCAAGCAGACCGTGGCCTGGGACGCCTACCGTACGACCCCGGTGCCCGGCGGCGACGGCCCGGACGAGCGCACCGCTCCCGAGGCGATCCGCTACCCCGCCATCACGCAGGAGGGCCAAGCGGTCTTCCGCTGGGCGGTGTTCGAGATGGCGAAGGTCGCCCAGCAGGCGCTGGACGCGGCCGGAGTCAGCCCGGAGGACCTGGACGTCTTCATCCCGCACCAGGCCAATATGCGGATCATCGATTCGATGGTGAAGACCCTGAAACTGCCGGAGAGCGTGACGGTCGCCCGTGACGTGGAGACCACCGGCAACACCTCGGCCGCCTCGATTCCGCTCGCCATGGAGCGGCTGCTGGCGACCGGGCAGGCCAAGAGCGGGGACACCGCGCTGGTCATCGGCTTCGGGGCGGGTCTCGTGTACGCCGCGACGGTCGTTACCCTCCCCTAGGCAAGATCTGCGCAGTGCCGTACGTCTTCGTACGTTCCGGCCACTGCACAGAGCTTCACTGAAAAACGCAGTTTCCCCCTATAAAGACCGAAGGAGCGCCATCATGGCCGCCACCAAGGAAGAGATCGTCGCCGGTCTCGCCGAGATCGTGAACGAGATCGCCGGGATCCCCACCGAGGACGTCCAGGAGGGCAAGTCCTTCACCGATGACCTCGACGTCGACTCGCTGTCCATGGTCGAGGTCGTCGTCGCCGCCGAAGAGCGCTTCGACGTGAAGATCCCGGACGACGACGTCAAGAACCTGAAGACGGTCGGCGACGCGACCGCCTACATCCTCAAGCACCAGAGCTGATCCAGCTCCTGCGCATGTCGCCACCCGGCGGTGGCGCCGTCTATTCAGACCCCTCTACCCGTGGAGTAAGAATCCCGTGAACACGACCAATCGCACCGTGGTCGTCACCGGTATCGGCGCAACCACACCGTTGGGTGGCGACAGCGCTTCGACCTGGGAAGCCCTGCTCGCCGGCCGGTCCGGTGCGAGCACGCTCGACCAGGACTGGGCCGCCGAACTGCCTGTCCGTATCGCCGCGCAGGCGGCCGTCGACCCGGCGGACGTCCTCCCCCGGGCGCAGGCCCGCAAGCTGGACCGCTCGGCGCAGTTCGCGCTGATCGCGGCCCGCGAGGCGTGGGCGGACGCCGGTTTCACCGCCAAGGCCGGCGAGGACGCGTCCGTCGACCCCGACCGGCTCGGCGCCGTCATCGCCTCCGGTATCGGCGGTGTGACGACCCTGCTCGGCCAGTACGACGTGCTCAAGGAGAAGGGCGTACGCCGCGTCTCCCCGCACACCGTGCCGATGCTGATGCCCAACGGCCCGTCCGCCAACGTCGGCCTGGACGTGAACGCCCGCGCGGGTGTGCACACCCCGGTCAGCGCCTGTGCGTCCGGCTCCGAGGCGATCGGCTATGCCATCGAGATGATCCGCACGGGCCGTGCGGACATCGTCATCGCGGGCGGCACGGAGGCGGCGATCCACCCGCTGCCGATCGCCGCGTTCGGCAACATGATGGCGATGTCGAAGTCGAACGACGACCCGCAGGGTGCCTCCCGCCCCTTCGACACCGCGCGCAACGGCTTCGTCCTCGGTGAGGGCGCCGGCGTGATCGTCCTGGAGTCGGCCGAGCACGCCGCCAAGCGGGGCGCCAAGGTCTACGCCGAGGCCGTCGGCCAGGGCATCTCCGCCGACAGCCACGACATCGTGCAGCCCGAGCCGTCCGGCAACGGCATCGCGCACGCGCTGCAGAACCTGCTGGCCAACAGCGACCTCGACCCGGCCGAGATCGTGCATGTCAACGCGCACGCCACGTCGACCCCGCAGGGCGACCTGGCCGAGCTGAAGGCGCTGCGCAAGGTCTTCGGCGACGACGTCGACCACATGGCGGTCTCCGCCACGAAGTCCATGACCGGCCACCTCCTGGGCGGCGCGGGCGGCATCGAGACGGTCGCCTCGATCCTGGCGCTGCACCACCGGGTGGCGCCGCCGACGATCAACGTGGAGAACCTCGACCCCGAGGCCGACGCGGACATCGTGGTGGGCGAGCCCCGCAAGCTGCCCGCCGAGGGCCGGATCGCGGCACTGAACGACTCGTTCGGGTTCGGCGGCCACAACGTGGTGCTGGCCTTCCGGTCGGTCTGACCGATCCGTACACGCTGAGGGCCGCCCGGTCGCATCGACCGGGCGGCCCTTGGTCGTACCCGGCGAACGCCGCAACCATGAGCAACCGAGCGGCGAGCAGTCAACTGCCCCTCTTCCACGGGGAGTCCGGCACCCAGGCGGGGCGTCGACGAACCGCAGACCGTGCTCGGCGGCGGATCCGGCGAGCGGCGCGAGCCCATCGGACCCCACCGTGTCCATCCGGAGCCGGACGGCGCCGGGCGTCAGCCGCGGGCGGCCCGGAGCGCGCTCCAGGACAACTCCGGGCGGCCGCACGGCGCCCGACGGGGGCTCAGACGACTTGGTGCAGACAGCGCACGGGCGCCTGGCTCCTCAGACGACCTGGTGCAGACAGCGCACGGGCGCCTGGCTCCTCAGACGACCTGGTGGAGCCAGCGCACCGGGGCGCCCTCGCCCGCGTACCGGAACGGCTCCAGTTCGTCGTCCCAGGGCTTGCCCAGCAGCTTGGAGACCTCGGCGGCCAGCTCGGTCTCGCCGCGCGCCGAGCGGGCGACGGCGGCGCGCAGCCGGTCCTCGGGGATGAGGATGTCGCCGTGCAGGCCCGTGACGGCGTGAAAGATGCCCAGTTCGGGGGTGGAGCTGTAGCGCTCGCCCTCGGCGGTGGAGCAGGGTTCCGCGGTCACTTCGAAGCGCAGCAGGTGCCAGCCGCGCAGCGCGGAGGCGAGCTTGGAGGCGGTGCCGACCTCGCCCTGCCAGGAGAATTCGGCTCTCCATGTCCCGGGGGCCGCCGGCTGGCGGATCCAGTCGAGATTGACGCGCACACCGAGAACGCCCGCCACGGCCCATTCGACGTGCGGGCACAGCGCGCGCGGAGCGGAGTGGACGTACAGAACTCCACGTGTCGTCACCGGGACCTCCAGTGCGGTTCGAGGTTCGCCTTCCCCAGCGGCCTCGTGCCCGTTCCGGTTACGGCCGGGACAGTTGACATTCTGCCCCAGTGATCACTTCGGCACCAGCCTGCGAGGTGACCTACAGTAAACACCATTAGCCACAATTTGCCGCAAAAGGGACAGGAAATGACGTGATGTAATTTGTCTGTGCCGACTGCACTTGCCATTTTGAGTCACCGCCAGGCAAGCACGGGGCAAAGCTACCGCGCGGTGCCGGTCGAGGCGTGACGTACCGTCGGTACCGAAGAGATATCACTCGCACGCCGGAGGGGACAGGGGATGACGCAGATCGATTGCCCCGCCCGGCCCCGGCGCCGGCGGGCCGGCGTCCTCTCCTCGCTCACCGCGGCCACCTCCGCCCTCCTGATCGCCGTGGCCGGCTGCAGTTCCGACGGCAACTCCGCCGCCCCGCACAGCAGCTCACCGGCCAAGCGCCCGGCCGCGAAGCCGGCGCCCGCCTGGCGCACCGACCCCGCCTCGATCGCCGCGCTGGGCGACTCCATCACCGTCGGCTTCGACGCCTGCACGGTGCTCTCCGACTGCCCCCAGGTCTCCTGGGCCACCGGCACCGACCCCAAGGTCGACAGCCTCGCCCGGCGGCTGGTCGAGAACCCCGCCACGCACAGCTGGAACCACGCCAGGACCGGCGCCCTGATGAGCGATCTGCCGGACCAGGTGGCGGAGGCCGCCGTCCGCAAGCCCGAGCTGGTCACGGTCCTGATCGGGGCCAATGACGCCTGCCGCAGCGAGGTACGGGCGATGACCCCCACGGCCGTCTTCCGCGCCCAGTTCGAGGCGTCCATGAAGAAGCTGCGGCGCGCCCTGCCGCGCACCCAGGTGTATGTCGCCGCGGTGCCCGATCTGCTGCGGCTGTGGTCGGAGGGGCGCAAGAACCCGCTCGGCAAGCAGGTGTGGAAGCTGGGCATCTGCGGGTCGATGCTGCGCGACCCGGACGATCTGACGAAGAAGGCGGAGCACCGGCGCTGGCAGGTGCGGAAGCGGGTGATGGGGTACAACGCGGCGCTGAAGGACGTGTGCGGCAAGGACGCGCTCTGCCGGTTCGACGGGGCCGTCTTCGACCACCGCTTCACCGATCGGCAGTTGAGCACCTGGGACTGGTTCCACCCGGGCACCCGCGGCCAGCAGGAGCTGGCGGCGTTGGCGTTCCGGACGATCACCCGCGAGGAGCGACGCTGAACACGCAGGAGGAGCGGCCCTGAACACGCAGGTCGGCACGGAGCGCTTCGGCGCGCTGGACGACGGCACCCCCGTCGACCGCTGGACCCTGGAGTCGGGCGGGCTGCGGGTCCGCGTCCTGACGTACGGCGGCATCGTGCAGACGATCGAGACGCCGGACCGAGACGGGAAGTCCGGGCAGGTGGCGCTGGGCTTCGCCGGCCTGGAGTCGTACGTGGCGCACGGCGGCTCGTACTTCGGCGCGCTGGTCGGGCGGTACGCCAACCGGATCGCGGGCGCGGCCTTCGCGCTCGACGGCCGGTCGTACGCCCTGACACCGAACGACGGGCCGCACAGCCTGCACGGCGGACCGCGGAGCTTCTCCCGGGTGGTGTGGGACGCCCGGCCGGTCGCGGACGGGGTGGAGCTGCGCCGGGTCAGCCCGGACGGTGAGGAGGGCTTCCCCGGCGCCCTGGACGTACGCGTCAGCTACACGCTCGCCCCCGGCGGCGCGCTGCGCATCGCCTACCGCGCCCGCACCGACGCCCCGACCGTCGTCAACCTGACGAACCACACCTATCTCAACCTCGGCGGCGATGACAGCGGCAGCGCCACCGGCCACCGGCTGCGGCTGGCGGCGTCCCGTTACACGCCCGTCGACAGCACCGGCATCCCGGTGCGCGCCGAGCCCGCCGACGTCACCGGCACCCGCTTCGACTTCCGGAAGCCGCGCGCGGTGGACCGCCCCTTCGACCACAACTTCGCGCTCGACGGCGGGGTGGCCGGGACGCCGCGCACGGTCGCGGAGCTGTACGACCCGCGCTCCGGACGCGCGCTGGAGCTGGCGACCACCGAGCCCGGCATCCAGCTCTACACCGCCGACCACCTCGACGGGACCCTGACCGGCACGTCAGGGACCCCCTACGGCCCGGCGGCCGGACTCGCCCTGGAGACCCAGCACTTCCCCGACTCCCCCAACCGCCCGGACTTCCCGCGCACGGCCCTCGTCCCCGGTGAGACCTACCGCTCGGAGAGCGTCTACCGCTTCTCGGTACGGCCGGACTGACTGACCAGGCGGCATGACTGATGTCGTGGAGCCGGTGTGCCGGTGTGCCGGTCCGCGCGCGTCGTACGGGCTGGGCGCGCTGTCGGCGGGCGGCGCTCAGGGCAACCCTTAGGGGCACCGGAAAGGGAAGTTCATCCCCTTCGGTGACGACCGGGCGGTACCGAGGCCGGAAAATGGGGACGTCGCGATGACCTGACGACCAGTAACCTTCACCTGCTTCGGGGAGAAACACACATGGCCCGCCTCCGCGCTTCTCATCTCGCTCTGTCCTGCGGGGTGTTGACCGTCCTGCTGACCGGCTGCTCCGGGGTCGGCTCGACCGAGAAGGCGCAGCGTACGTACACCGTGGACGGCAAGGTCACGGCCCTGTCGACGACCACGCACGGCGGGAACATCGAGATCGTGCCGATCGACGGCGGCGGATCGGTCAAGGTGACGGAGAAGTACGAGTACAACGACGACAACAAGCCCAGCCCCGAACACTCGGTCAAGGACGGCCGGCTCACCCTCAAGGCCGAGGAATGCGACGGCTTCGGGAGCCGCTGCCAGGTGAACTACAAGGTGCTGCTGCCGCGTAACGCCTCCGTCGATCTGCACACCAGTGGCGGGGACATCACGATCCGCGGCACCTCCGGCGCGATCACCGCGGAGACCAGCGGCGGCGACATCACCGTCGCGGACTCCGCGGCCCGTAAGACGGAGGTGGAGACCAGTGGCGGGGATGTGGACGTCGCCCTGACCCGGGCGCCCGACGAGGTCTCGGGGAAGACCAGCGGAGGCAGTGTCACGATCCGCCTCCCCAAGGGCTCCTACGCGGTGGACGCCTCGACGAGCGGCGGCAACCGCAAGGTCTCGGTACAGACGGACGGGAGCTCCGCGCACAAGGTGACGGCGGAGACGAGCGGTGGTGATGTGTCGGTGGTGAATTCCTGATGAGCGCTCCGGGTCATCGCCGTCGGCCGACGGTGACCTCCGCGGTCAGCCGGCGGTCCTCGATGCTGTGCGCCGCTTCGATGGTGTAGACGCCCTCGATCCGGCGCCGGCCGCCCGCCGTCTCGTCCCAGATCTCGAAGGCACGGTCCGGCAGCGGAATCTCGGCCTCCGCGGCCTCGCCCGGACCGGCCTCGACGGCGGCGAAACCGGCCAGCCAGCGGACCGGCCGCTCGGCCGCTTCCCCGGCGGCATCGTGCCGGGGCGCCAGGTAGATCTGTACGACCTCGCGCCCCGGCCGCTCCCCCGTGTTGCGGAGCCGGACCCGCACCGAGTCGGGGGTGGTGTCGAGCGCCTCGTACTCCCAGTCGGTGTAGCCCAGGCCGTGGCCGAAGGCGTACGCGGGGGCCGGGACGCCGGGCCGCTGCCAGGCGCGGTAGCCGATGAACATGCCCTCGGAGTAGGGGAGTTCGCCGTCGTTGGGGGTGACGCGGGTGACCGGCGCGTCCGCGAGGCGGGCCGGCCACGTCGTGGGGAGGCGGCCGCCCGGTTCATGCGTACCGAGGAGGACGTCGGCCAGCGCCGCACCGGCCTCCTGACCGGGGAACCAGCTCAGCAGCACCGCAGGGACCCGGTCGCGGTACGGGAGTTCCACCGGGGAACCGGAGTTGACGACCACGATGGTGTGCGGGTTGGCGGCGGCGACCCGGGTGACCAGCTCGTCCTGGCGGCCCGGCAGCCTCAGGTCCGTACGGTCGAAGCCCTCCGACTCGACCTCTTCCGTGGTGGCGACGACGACGATCGCCACGTCGGCGGCCGCGGCCGCGCGGACCGCCTCCTCGATCTCCGCGTCGGGGTCGCGCTGCGGTTCGCTGTGCCCGAGGGCGAAGCTCAGCGCGTCCATGCCCTCGCTCGGGCCCAGGGCGCGCGGCACGAACCGCAGCGTCACCGCGACCTCCTCGCCGGCCGTCAGATCCGCCGTCACCCGCCGCTCGACGGGGTTCATGAACGCCTCGAACGGGTCGTCTCCGTCCGGCGCACAGTGGTCGGCGAAGAGGACCGAGCCGCCGACGGTGAGCCGCAGATCGCCGGTGCCGGAGACGGCGAGGGTGTGGCCGCCGGTGACCTGCGGGGTGAAACTGCCGGTCAGCTCGACGGCGTCGAGGTTCTGCCGGGTGACGCCGTCGGGAAAGCCGCCCGTGATCAGCACCTTGCCATCGAACTGTGGCTCCTCGGCGAGTACTTGGCCGTCCGCAGCCAGAAATCGGGCGCGCAGGGCGAAGCCGGCGCGGGCGTGCGGGACCCTGGTGCGGGGGTCGGCGCCGACCGCGAAGGTTACCTCGACGCCGTCGGGCAACGCGGCACGCAGGCCCTCCAGCGGGGAGATGGTCTTCTCGGGGAAGACGGTCGCGGAGCCGCCGCCGAGCACCCGGGCATCGCGGGCGGCCGCCCCTATGACGGCGACCTCGCGGACCGCGGCGGTATCGATCGGCAGCGCCCGCCGCACCCCGCCGATCGACCGGCCCTCCACCGGCTCGTTCCGCAGGAGCACAAAGGCCCGCCGGGCGACCTCGCGGGCCACCGCCCGGCCGTCGATCCCCTCGGGGACGTCCGTCGGATCGACGGCGGCCGGCACCCCCTCCAGGCATCCCGTACGGGCGGCGAGCAGCAGCACCCGGCGCACCGCATCGTCCACTTCGGATTCGGCCACCTCGCCCGCGCGCACGGCAGCGGCGAGCGGCGCGCCGAAGACCGTACGGGGCCCCGGCATCGCCACGTCCAGGCCGCCCCGGAGCGCGCGCACCGTGTCGCGCGCCGCCGTCCAGTCCGAGACGTTGAAGCCGTCGAAGCCCCATTCGCCACGCAGGACTTCGGTGACGAGATAGCGGTGCTCGGTCATCGTCGAGCCGTTGACCTGGTTGTATGCGGTCATGATGCCCCAGGGGTGGGCGTTTTCGACGATGTACTCAAAGGGCGCGAGATAGAGCTCGCGCAGCGGGCGCGGGGCGATGCGGTTGTCGACGGTGAGCCGGTCCGTCTCGGCGTCGTTTCCGACGAAGTGCTTGACCGTCGCACCGACCCCGCCCTCCTGCACACCTCGCACATACCCGGCGCCGATCACGCCGGTCAGCAGCGGATCCTCCGAATAGCACTCGAAGTGGCGGCCGCCGAGGGGCGAACGGTGCAGATTGACGGTCGGCGCCAGTAGTACGTGGACGCCCTTGCGGCGGGCCTCCTGGGCGAGGAGGTGACCGGCGCGGCGGGCCAGCTCCGGGTCCCAGGTGGCGGCCAGCGCCGTGGGGCTGGGCAGCGCGACCGACGGGTCCCCGGCGCCCCACTCCCGTCCCCGCACCCCGATCGGACCGTCCGACATGACCAGCGACCGCAGCCCGATCCCGGGCACGGCGGGCAGCGTCCACATGTCCTGACCGGACAGCAGCCGGGCCTTGGTGTCGAGATCGAGCGCGGCGAGCGCCTTCGCGACGGCTGCGGCGTAGTCGGTGGGGTCGGTGGAGTCGATGGAGTCCTGCCGGTCCGTCATGCGGCGCTCCCTGAGTGCTCGTGCGGTCCCATGGCCTGAATTCATACCCTCTTGCCATGTGGACACCAGGGGAAGTTATCGCTCCGTTATGCGCTGGTGCAGGGGAACACGGGGAATCCCTTGGGGGTTACCCTCGCCCGGTGAACGCAAGAGACCCATTGGCTGTACGAGATCAGGACACGCCCCGCGCCGGCACCCGGCCGGTTTCCCGGCGGAGCGGCGGCGGGCGGGTGGCCCAGCGCGCGGAGCGGCGCGAGGCCATCCTGCAGGCCGCCATGGAGCTCATCTCCGAGCGCGGCTACCGCCGCACGTCCCTGGCCGCCGTCGCCGAGCGCGCCGGACTGAGCCAGCAGGGGCTGCTGCACCACTTCCCCACGAAGGAACTGCTGCTGGTCGGTGTCCTGGAGGCGCGTGACCGCTGGGACCTGGCCTCCGCCGCGGCGGCCTCCGGCACTTCGCGCACGGAGATCCTCACCCAGCTCGTCGACTACAACGCCACCCGCCCCGGCATCGTCCAGACCTACACGGTCCTGTCCGCGGACAGCGTCACCGAGGACCACCCCGCCCGGGACTTCTTCGAGTCCCGCTTCCGCGCCGTACGGGAATCGCTGGCGGCCGCCCTCCGGGCCGAATTCGGCGACACGCTGCCCGGCGGCCTGACACCGGATCAGGCGGCTCCCCTCATGGTCGCCGTCATGGACGGGCTCCAACTGCAGTGGCTGCTAGATCCGGAGGACGTCGATATGTCCGCGTCGTTCCGGGACTTCCTGGCATTGCTCGGGCGGGACACCGATCAAAACGCCGACCAAGACGCCGAGCAGGGCGGCCCAGCCCGACCAGTGTGATCCCGACTCCGGCGACGAGTAACGCGCCGATGGTCTCCGCGGACCAGTAGGACACGACGGGCCCGGTATCCATACCTCTACCGCCCCCGTGCACGTACCCGCTTTACTCACCCCATGAGACACATACGTACCAGGCTGGGCGCGCTCGGTGTCGCACTGATCGCCGCGGTCCCCCTTTCCCTGACGGCTCCGGACGCGGCCACGGCGGCACCCGGTGAAACGTCCGCCGCCACAGTGGAGGAGGGGCGGCTGACACAGGCCGCACCCCAGGAGATCCTTCGGCGCAGCGGATTCGCCCGGTGGGAGCGGGAGTTCGCACGCGGGTTGGCGCGGGTGACGACGTATCCGGAGGCGAAGCGGTATGTCGTACGCGAGGGCCGTGCGCTGTGGCGGCGGGCCGTGGACCGGGCGCAGGGGCGCGGGCCCGCGGGCGGCGATCTGAGCCGGGACGACGACCGGCCGCTGTACTGGGCGCGGCTGGGGATGACAAAGGAACTTCGGGGGTGGCGGCCGGACTTCGGACGGTCGACATCCCAACGGGCTTCCCTTGTCGGACTGTTGGAACGGGCGTCGCGCGGCCAGGACTCGATCGATCTGCCCGCCGGGAAGCGCGTCCTGCGGATCGTTGTGACCGGCTTCGATCCGTTCCAGCTGGACGACGATGTGCGGCGGAGCAATCCGTCGGGGGCGGCGGCGCTGGCGCTGGACGGGACGACGGTGCGTACCGCGTCGGGGCGGCCGGCCCGGATCGAGACGGCGGTCTTCCCGGTGCGGTGGGCGGACTTCGCGGAAGGGACGGTGGAGCGAACGCTGCTGCCGCATTTCCGGCGCGGGGCGCGGCAGGCAGACCTGTTCACCACCGTCAGCCAGGGGCGGCCTGGCCAGTTCGACCTGGAGCGGACCAACGGGGCCTGGCGGGGCGGCTCTCCGGACAATGCGCGGGAGGCGAGAACGGAGACCGTGCCGATTCCGGACGGGTTGCCGACAGTGCACCCGCAGCCGCAGTGGACCACCACGAGCCTGCCGTACGAGCGGATCATCGCGGCCGGCACCGGGCCGTATCCGGTGCTCGACAACACCTCCGTCACCGAGATCCCGGCCGGCGGCACGGACCCGGTCGACCGGCCGGACGGTCCGACTCCGGGGTCCACGGCGCGTGCCGGGGGCGGCGGCGACTACCTCTCCAACGAGATCGCCTACCGGGCGACGCTGCTGCGGGACGCGGTGCGGCCGGAGCTCGCCGGCGGGCATCTGCACACGCCGGTGCTGGCGTTCGGCCCCGGCAACACGGACCCGGCGACCGGCCAGGTCAGCGATCCCGTCTTCGTACGGAACCGGGTCACGATCACCGGGCAGGTGCGGGCGATCGTGACGGTGGCGGTGTCGGAGACCGGCCGGCGATAGGCCGGGACGCCCGGAGTTCAGGCCGCCGGCCTGCGCGCGAGGGAGTTATCCACAGGCCCGCCCACGCCGCGGGCGCGGCAGGCATCATGAACGCATGATCATTGCTGCCGCACAGTTCACGCCGGTCCCGCGCGACATCGACGCCAATGCCGCGCAGATGGCCGCGCTCATCACCGAGGCCGCCGAGCGCGGCGCCGGTCTGGTGGTCTTCCCTGAACTGGCGCTGTCGCGCTACGACCTGGAGGCGATAGCGGCCGATCCGGAGGGGATGACGGTCACGCCCGAGGACGCCCGGCTCGCGCCCGTACGGGAGGCGTGCCGGGAGTCCGGAGTCGCCGCGGTCGTCAACGCCCCGGGGCGCGGCGCCGGATGGGGGCACCTCCCATGCCGTGAGGGCTATGGGGGAGGATCCCGCCCGCATATCTCCTCGTTCGTCTACGGGCCGGACGGCGCGCTGCTCACCCGCTACGACAAGCGGCATCTGTCCGGGGCGGAGAACGACATCTTCGCCCCGGGCACCGCCCATGGCCGCTTCACCCTGGGCGGGATCCGGTTCGCGCTCGCCACCTGCTTCGACAACCACTTCCCCGAGGTGCCCGAGCGGGCCGCGGCGGACGGCTGCCGGGTGTATCTGGCCAGTTCGTTTCACGGCAACGCGGAGTGGTTGACGCGCTATGCGGATCTGGCGCGGGAACACGGGCTGCACATCGTGCTCGCCAACGGCACCGGCACGGGTACCGGCCTCGACAGTCCCGGCCCGGTCTGCGGCCGCAGCGGCGCCTGGCTGCCCACGGGCGAGCGGGTGGCGGTGGCCGGCGACGGGTCGGAGCTGGTGCCGGGCGGTGGTTCGGAGCTGGTGCTGACCGATGTCCGCGACCGGATCACGCTGATGGCGGACCCGGCGGTGGCCGCGGTCCCCGTCCGGGAGTGCGACGAGCCTCTGGTGGACGTATGGACGGCGGCGCCCGGGCTGCTGGTGTCCGGACTGAGGGATGACGAGCAGGGGGCCTTCTCGCATCTGCGCGAGGGCGTGCTGCGACGGCTGCTGGCGGCACAGGAGTCGCTGCCGGACGGGCTGCGGCTGCAGTTGGTCGAGGGCTACCGGCCGCTCGCTCTGCAGCGCCGCTACTTCGAGGAGTACGCGGACGAGCTGCGCGCCACCCACCCCGACTGGGACGCGGCGCGCATCCATGAGGCCGCCAGCCGCTACGTCTCTCCGCCCGGCATTGCCCCGCACAGCGCAGGCAGCGCGGTGGACGTCACGCTCGTCACCGCCGACGGCGACCCCGTCGACATGGGGACACCGATCAACGCCTCTCCGGAGGAGAGCGACCGCGCCTGCTACACGGGCGCGCCGGACCTCCCGCCCGCCGCCCGCGCCCACCGCCGGGTGCTGAACGCGGCGCTGACCAAGGCGGGCCTGGTCAACTACCCGACCGAGTGGTGGCACTGGTCCTACGGCGACCGCTACTGGGCGCTGGCGACGGGCGCGGAGCACGCGCTGTACGGGCCGAAGGAGCTCGACCCGCAAGAGGCCTGAGGGGGCTGATCGAACTGATGGGACTGTTCAGGCTGATCGGACTGGTCGGGCCCATGCGGCCGATGCGGCCGGCGCGCCCGACGCGGCTGACGCGGCTGACGCGAGCCTCAGGCCCCCGGCAGCTCGTCCAGTTCCGCGAGGCTCGGGTACGACGGCTGGGCTCCCGGCTTCGTGACCGCGGCGGCACCGACGCGTACGGCGAAGCGAGCCGCGTCGGGGAGGGCGTCGCCGCGGGCCAGGCGGGTGGCAAGGGCACCGGTGAAGGCGTCACCCGCACCCGTGGTGTCCACGGCCTTGACCTTCACGCCCGGGACCTCGCGCACGCCCGAGGCGTCCAGGACCAGGGCGCCGTCCCCGCCGAGGGTGACGACGACCGAGCGCGCTCCCTGGTCGCGCAGCGCACGCGCCCACTCCGCGGGCTTGCCGTCGGTGAGCCCGGACAGCTGCCGTGCCTCGTGTTCGTTGACCACCAACGGGTCGGCCACGGCGAGGAGTCCGTGCGCCAGGGCGTCGGGGGCCGGGGAGGGGTTGAGGACGACCCGGGTACCGGCCTCCTCGGCGGTCGCGGCGGCGGCCCGTACGCTCTCCATCGGGATCTCCAGCTGGAGGGAGACCACCGAGGAAGCGGCGATGACGTGCCTCGCCGCGGCCACGTCGTCCGGGGTCAGCGCGGCGTTGGCGCCCGGCGAGACGACGATGCTGTTGTCGCCGTCCGGGCTGACGATGATCATCGCGGTGCCGGTGCGGGCCGCGTCGTCCACGATCACCGGCGCGACATCCGTGCCCGCGTCGCGCTGTGCGCTCAGCAGCATCTCGCCGAACGCGTCGCCGCCGACCCGCGCCAGCAGCGCGGTGCGCCCGCCGAGCCGGGCCGCGGCGGCCGCCTGGTTGGCGCCCTTGCCGCCGGCCGATTCGACCAGGTCCGTGCCGAGCACGGTCTCACCGGCGCCGGGCCGCCGCTCCACCCGTACCGTCAGATCCGCGTTGGCCGAGCCGACCACCAGGACGTCATACATGCGCCTTCTCATCTCCACTGTTCCACTGTTACCGCCGTCGGCCTTCGTCAGCCGTCGAACTTCGCGGCGTTCTCCGCCGTCACCAGCACCACCGGCACCTTGACCGATTGCGGCAGCTTCTCACCGCGGGAAGCCTTCAGCGCCCACTCCACCGCCTGCTTGCCGAGGAGTTTCGGCTGCTGGGCGACGGTCGCGGTGAGGCTGCCGTCGCGGACCGCGCGGACACCGTCCGGCGTACCGTCGAACGCCACCACCTTCACGTCCTTGCCGGACCTGCCGCCCAGCGCCTTGGACGCGCCGAGCGCCATCTCGTCGTTGGCGGCGAACACCCCGCCGATATCGCGGTGCGCCTGGAGCATATTGGACATCACATCCATGCCCTTGGTGCGGTCGAAGTCGGCGGGCTGCCGGGCGACGACCTGGATACCGGGGTACTTCTTGATGCCCTCCTCGAAGCCCCGGCCGCGTTCGCGGGCGGCGGAGGTGCCGGGCTGGCCCTCCAGAAACGCCACCTTGCCCTTGCCGCCCAGCGATTCGGCCAGCGTACGGGCGGCGAGGCGGCCGCCCTCGACGTTGTCGGAGGCGATGGTCGAGCCGATATCGCCGCCGTTGACACCGCGGTCGATGGAGATGACCGGCACCTTCGCCCGGTTGGCGACGCCGACGGCCGGGACGGCGGCGTCGGAGTCGACCGGGTTGATGATCGCCGCCTTGACGTCCTGGCTGGTGAACGTCTCCATCCCTGGCCTTCGCCGGGGACTTGGGCCTTCGAGCCGACGAGGAAACGATCTTGGTGCGAAGCCTCGGAGCGGTGTGATCGGCTGCGTTGTCAGTGGCCCGTACTAGGGTGATTGCAGTCGTTGAAAGGGGGTGGGCCGGGTGATCCGTGCGTACAAGTTCCTCATGCGGCCCACCGTCCGGCAGGACCAGGCGCTCGCCGAGATGCTGCGCGATCACTGCTCGCTTTACAACGGCGCCTTGCAAGAACGCCGCGACGCCTACCGGCACGTCTCGAAGACCTCTGTCCGGTACGGGCAGCAGTCGGCGCAGCTGAAGGAGATCCGGGCGTTCGACCCTGAGCGTCAGGGCCGCTGGTCGTTCAGCTCCCAACAGGCAACGTTGCGCCGACTGGACAAGGCGATGCAGGCGCTCTTCCGCCGGGTCAAGGCCGGGGAGAAGCCCGGCTATCCGCGCTTTCGTGGGGCAGGCCGCTTCGACACGGTGGACTTCCCCAAGAACGGTGACGGCTGCCGCTGGGACTCGACTCCGCACGACACGGTGACCCGCGTCCGCTTCCAGGGCGTCGGACACGTCAAGGTGCACCAACACCGGCCGGTGGTCGGCAAGGTCAAGACTGTGAGTGTCAAGCGCGAAGGGCGCCGCTGGTACGTGGTGTTGACCGCCGAGCAGGCCCAGCCGGAACCGCTCCCAGCCACGGGCTCGGTGGTCGGCATCGACATGGGCATCACCAACTTCCTCGCCGACTCGAACGGCGGATTCGTGCCCAACCCGTGTCAAGGGAAGAAGGCCGCAAAGAGGCTGGATGTCGCGCAGCAGGGCCTCTCCCGGTGCAAGCGGGGGAGCACACGCCGCCGCAAGGCCGTGCACAAGGTCGCCGCCCTGCACCGCAAGGTGCGGCGCCAGCGCCTCGACCACGCGCACAAGACCGCCCTCGCCCTCGTCCGCGAACACGACGTCATCGCGCACGAAGACCTGGCGATCCGCAACATGCGGAAGGCTCCCGCTCCGAAGCCCGACCCTGACAAGCCGGGCGGCTTCCTGCCCAATGGGGCCGCAGCTAAGGCCGGGCTGAACCGTTCGATAGCCGACGCCGGATGGGGGGTGTTCCTCGCGATCCTGAACGCCAAGGCTGAGAGCGCCGGGCGGGAAGTGATAGCGGTGAACTCCCGCAACACCTCCCGCACCTGCCCCGAGTGCGGGCACACCGCGAAGGAGAACCGGCCCACACAGGAGAAGTTCCACTGCCAGGCGTGCGGCCACACTGCGCATGCCGACACAGTCGGAGCTCTCAACGTCATACGGGCCGGGCTGGTCCGTCGCGAAGCTCAACCGGCATAGCGAGAAGCCACCCCGTTCATGGGGTGGAGGAGTCACCACGGCGTTCTGGGTGGCGGCCGTCAGCTCACCGGCCAGCCGGCCCTGGGACATCACCAGCACCCGATCGCTCATGCCGAGCACCTCGGGCAGATCGCTGGAGATCATCAGGACCGCGCGGCCCGACGCCGTCAGTTCGTTGATGAGCTGGTAGATCTCGACCTTCGCGCCGACGTCGATGCCGCGCGTCGGCTCGTCGAGGATCAGCAGTCTGGTGTCCGCCAGCAGCCACTTGCCGATGACGATCTTCTGCTGGTTGCCGCCGGAAAGCGTACGGGCATGCTGCGCGAGGCCGCTCATCCGGACCTTCAACTGCCCGGCGACAGCGGCCGCTTCGCGCCGCTGCGCCCTCCGGTCCACCAGACCGCCGCGGGTGTCGCGGTCCAGCCGGGCCAGCGTCAGGTTGTCCTGGAGGGACGCGTCCAGGACCAGGCCCTGGCCCTTGCGGTCCTCCGGCACGAGTCCGAGCCCGGCGCGCATCGCGGCGCGGACGTCGCCGCGGGCGAGCCGCTTTCCGTCGATCTCGACCGTACCGGCGTCATAGCGGTCCACTCCGAAGACGGCCCGGACGACCTCGGTCCGGCCGGCGCCGACCAGCCCAGCGAGGCCCACGACCTCACCGGCCCGCACCTCGAAGTCGACGCCCTCGAAGACCGGCCCGGCCTTCGAGCCGTTGCGGGTCAGACCGCGTACGCGCAGCAGAGGCGCACCGGGCTCGTCGGGGCGCCGGCGCGGGTACTGCTCGGCGATGTCCCGTCCGACCATGAGGCGGATCAGCTCGTCCTCGCCGGTGGTGGCGGGCACTTCATCGACCGAGCGGCCGTCGCGGAGGACCGTGACCCGGTCGCCGAGGGCGCCGATCTCATCGAGGTGGTGGGTGATGAAGATGATGCCGACGCCGGATTGGCGCAGTTCGCGGACGATACCGAAGAGCGTCTGCACCTCCTCGGAGGTGAGGACCGCGGTCGGCTCGTCCATGATCAGGACGCGGGCGTCAAGGCTGAGCGCCTTGGCGATCTCCACCATCTGGAGGCGGGCGATGCCCAGTTCGGCGACCGGCGTGTTCGGGGAGACGTCCAGCCGTACGCGCCGGAGCAGTTCGGCGGCCCGCGCCCGCATCGTCTTCTTGTCGACGAGGCCGAGCGCGGTGCGCGGCTGGCGGCCGAGGAAGATGTTCTCGGCCACGGTCAGGCCGGGGACGAGGTTGAACTCCTGGTAGATGGTGGCGATGCCGAGCCGTTCCGCGTCCTGCGCGGAACGGATGTGCACCTCCTGACCGTCCACCACGATGCGGCCCTCGTCGGGACGGTGGGCGCCGGAGAGCATCTTGATGAGTGTGCTCTTGCCGGCACCGTTCTCGCCGAGGAGGACGTGCACCTCACCGGTGCGCAGGCTGAGATCCACGCCGTCCAGCGCGCGCACGCCCGGGAACGACTTGGTCACCCCCTCCACGCGCAGCAGTTCACGGCCGCCCGGTACGTCGTCTTTGACGCCGGTCATGCGCTGCCCCTCTCTTCTCTCTTCCTCGGGTGTCTGCCTCTGGGTTCCGTTCTCAGCCGGCTCGTCAGTCGGTGGTGGGTTCGTCCGTCGACGGGGTCTCGCCGCAGGAACGGCGCGGTACGAGCCGGGCCGGCAGCAGCACCGATTCGGGGCGGCGGCCTTCGACGCACTCCAGCAGGGTGTGCACGGCGGCCCGGCCCAGATCGCGGGTGGGCTGGGCGATGGCGGTCAGCGGCGGATCGGTGTGGGTGAACCACGGCACGTCGTCGTAGACCACCAGCGCCACGTCGTCGGGGACCCGCAGGCCGCGCGCGCGGAGTTCGTCCATCGCGCCCAGCGCCATCAGGTTGTCGGTGGCGAGCACCGCGTCCGGCGGCTCTGCCAGGTCGAGGAAGTCGCTCATCACACGGCGGCCGCCGGTGTGCTGGAGGTCGAGGGTGGCGCCGACCCTCCCCCAGACTCCGTCCGGGGGTGCCCCCATCTTGCTTCGCTCGTCGGGCAGCGCGATGCCGTGCGCGGCCAGCGCCGTACGGAAGAGGTCCAGGCGCTCGTCGCCGGTGGGGGTGCCGGCCGGGGCGACGATGATCGCGGGGCGGCGGCGGCCGAGGGCGGCGAGGTGGGCGGCGAGGTCGGTGAGCGCGGCGCGGCCGTCGGCGCGTACGCAGGGGGCGTCGATGCCGGGCACGGTGCGGTCCAGCAGGACCAGCGGGGTGCCGGAGGCGACGGCCTCGCTGAGCATCGCCGAGCCGGTGCCGGCCGAGCTGACCAGCAGGCCGTCGATCCGTCGGTCCAGCAGGGTGCGGATGTAGTCGTCCTGCTGGTCGGGGCGTTCGCCGGCGTTGCCGATGACGAGGCTGTAGCCGAGGCTGCGGGCCTCGTCCTCGACGGCGTCCGCCAGCTCGGTGAAGAAGGGGTTGGTGAGGTCGCTGATGATCAGGCCGAGCGCTCCGGTGCGTGCGGTGCGCAGCGCGCGGGCGACGTTGTTGGGGCGGTAGCCCAGTTCCCGTACGGCGGCGAGCACCCGCTCGCGGGTCTCGGCGACCGGGCTACGGCCGTTGAGCACCCGGGAGACGGTGGCGACGGAGACCCCCGCCCGTTCTGCCACATCCTTGATGTTCGCCATGGCTCCGCCGCCGCCCCGTGTAATCGTTTTCTTGAGTTTCGTGAGGCCCCACGAAATCGATTACACGGGGGGTGCGTCAAGACATCGACAATGTGGCCCACATCACAGGAGGGCCTCGGGCCGGCGTGGGTACGCACGGCCGAGGGCCGCACCCCGCTGGGGTACGGCCCTCGGCTTCAGGCTGTGCCGGGTACCCGGCGGCCCCGTCTCAGGCGACGGTCAGCTTGACCTCGATGTTGCCACGGGTGGCGCTGGAGTAAGGGCACACCTGGTGCGCCTTCTCCACGAGGTCCTTGGCGGTGGCCGCGTCGACGTTGGGGATCGAGGCGGTGATCTCGACCGTGAGGCCGAAGCCACCGGTCGGGGTCTTGCCGATGCCGACCTTGGCGGTCACCCGGGAGCCGGAGACATCCGCGTTCTCCCGGCGGCCGACGACGCTGAGCGCGCCCTGGAAGCAGGCGCTGTAACCCGCCGCGAAGAGCTGCTCGGGGTTGGTGCCGGCGCCGCTGCCGCCCTGCTCCTTGGGCGGGTTGACGACCACGTCGAGCTTGCCGTCGTCGCTGGCGACGCGGCCGTCACGGCCGTTCTCAGCGGTGGCGACAGCGGTGTAGACGACGTCGACGGTCTGGATGGACATACCGAATCCTCCTGTGGTTCGCCGCGACTCGCGCCCACGGATCGCGACGGCTTGCCGCTGAGCCTAACGGGCGGGGGGCAAGGGGGTGAGGGCCGGTGGGCGAGGCTCACCGGCTTTCGCTCCCCCGCCCCCACCCCGCCGGCCGGCCGGTCAGGTCCGGCCGCCAACCGGAAGCCGGCCGTCAGCCGCCCAGGCTCACGATCATCTTTCCGGTGTTCTCGCCGCGCAGCAGGCCCAGGAAGGCATCGAAACCGTTCTCGATGCCGACCACCTCGGTCTCGCTGTACTTCAGCTCGCCGGAGCGGATCCAGGCGGAGACCTCCTCGACGAACTGCGGCTGGAGGTCGGCGTGGTCGGACACCAGCAGGCCCTGAAGGCGCAGCCGCTTGCCGATCACCATCGCGAGGTTGCGGGGCGCCGGGGACGGCTCGGTGGAGTTGTACATCGAGATCATGCCGCAGATCGCGACGCGGCCATGGACGTTGAGCGCGCTGATGGCCGCTTCGAGGTGGTCGCCGCCGACGTTGTCGAAGTAGACGTCGATGCCGTCCGGCGCGGCTTCCTTGAGCTGCTTGGTGACGTCGCCGTTCTTGTAGTTGAAGGCGGCGTCGAAGCCGTACTCCTCGACCAGGAGCTTGACCTTCTCGTCGGAACCGGCCGAGCCGATGACCCGGGAGGCGCCCTTGAGCCGGGCGATCTGGCCCACCTCGCTGCCCACCGCGCCGGCCGCGCCGGACACGAAGACGGTGTCGCCCTCCTTGAAGGAGGCGACCTCCAGCAGGCCCGCGTAGGCGGTCAGACCGGGCATGCCCAGCACGCCGAGGTAGGCGGTGAGCGGAGCCAGCGACGCGTCCACCTTCGCGGCGCGCTTGGCGTCCAGCACCGCGTACTCGCGCCAGCCGAGGCCGTGCAGGACGTGGTCGCCTACGGCGATGGACGCATCGCGCGAGGCGATGACCTCGCCGACCGCGCCGCCGTCCATCGGCTGGTCCAGCTGGAACGGCGGGACATACGACTTCACATCGTTCATCCGGCCGCGCATGTACGGGTCGACGGAGAAGTGCAGGGTGCGGACGAGGATCTGGCCCTCGCCGACCTCGGGCACCGCGGCCTCGCGCAGCACGAAGTCCTCCGGGGTGGGCCAGCCGTGCGGGCGGGCGACGAGGTGCCATTCGCGGCCGGTCGTGGGCAGTGCGGACATAGCGCGATCCTCCTAATGTTTCAGGTACTGAAACAACCATGCTCCTCAATATTTCATGTTGTCAAGTAATTGGTTATCCTCGTGTCCATGACTCCGCGCGCAGACCCCCTGACCGTCGAGGTCGTCGACCTCATCGGCACCGTCGTCGCCCGCTACTACGACGAGTACGAGCACGCCGCGGCCGAGCACTCCCTCACGGGGGCCCAGGCGCGGGTGCTGAGCCTGCTCTGCGTCGAGCCGCTGCCCATGCGCCAGGTCGCGCAGCGGCTGAAGTGCGAGCCGTCGAATATCACCGGAATCGTGGACCGCCTGGAGTCCCGCGGCCTGGTGGAGCGCCGCCCCGACCCGGCCGACCGCCGCATCAAGCTGGCCGCCCCGACCGCGGAGGGCGAGCGCACCGCCGAGCGGCTGCGCACCTCGCTCGACTTCGCACGCGAGCCCCTGGGCCAGCTGACCGTCGCCGAGCGCACGCTGCTCAAGGAACTGCTCCAGCGGATGCTGGGCATCGCGCCCGAGTGAGCGCGAGGGGGCCACTGCGCGCCCGACGGCAGAATTGGCCCACGATCATGGGCCCCGACTGTCCCATCTGAGAGGGCCGGTAGCGCTCTAGTCTGTGAGCCATGACGTCCCAGACCGCCGGCACCGCCCGCCACACCGTCGACTTCTACTTCGACCCCATCTGCCCCTTCGCCTGGATCTCCTCCCGCTGGATCCTGGAGGTCGAGCAGCACCGTGACCTGGATCTGCGCTTCCGGGTGATGAGCCTCTCGGTGCTCAACGAGGGCCGCGAGGACCTGCCCGAGAAGTACCGCGCACTGCTGGACGAGGGCTGGGGTCCGGTGCGGGTGTGCATAGCCGCCGCACAGGAGCACGGCGAGGAGGTGCTGCGCGATCTGTACACCGCGCTCGGTACCCGCATCCACAACGAAGGCCGCGAGGACACCGCCACCGTCGTCGAGGAGGCGCTGGCCGAGGTCGGGCTGCCGGCCGGGCTGGCCGGTGCCGCCGACCGCGAGGCGTACGACGACGCGCTGCGCAAGAGCCACCACCAGGGCATGGACCCGGTCGGCGAGGACGTCGGCACGCCCACGATGCATGTCGACGGTGTCGCGTTCTTCGGCCCGGTCCTGACGGCGATCCCGCGCGGCGAGGAAGCGGTACGGGTCTTCGACGGCGCCCGCCTCCTCGCGGGTTACGACAAGTTCTTCGAGCTGAAGCGGACCCGTACCGGCGACCTCGACTTCAGCTGACGCCGCCACGGGAGGGGGTGGCGGCGGGTGCCAAGCGCTCGCCCGCCTTCTCCCCCTCTCCCCCTTCGGGGGTGGGTTCGGGGGCGGGGGGATGGACGCCCCGCAGCAGCCCCACCGCCAGCACCGCCCCCAAGGCCATCACGCCCGCGGCGCCCACTACGGCCACATGCAGCCCTTCGGTGAAGGCCGCACGGGCCGCCGTCAGCAGCGCCTCGCCCGCCCGGCCCGGGAGCTGGCCGGCGACCGCGGCGGCGCCCGCCAGGGTCTCGCGTGCCGCGTCGGCCGCCTCCACGGGAAGGCCGGTGGGCAGCGCCCCATCGATGTCGCCCCGGTAGACCGCGCCCCCGATGCTGCCCAGGATCGCCATCCCGAGCGCGCCGCCCAGCTCCGTGCCCGACTCCAGTACGGCCGAGGCGGAGCCGGCCCGCTCCGGCGGGGCGACCCCGAGGGCCAGTTCATTGCCGAGGGACATCACCATCACCAGGCCCGAGGCGTAGACCGCAGAGCCGACCAGCACGAACCAGAGGGCCGAGCCCGGCTCCAGCCAGGACAGCCAGACGAATCCGCCGGTTGCGATCACGAACCCCATGCCGATGATGTACGCCCGGTTCATCCGCTGGGCGAGCCCGGCGGCGACCGCCGCCATTCCGCCCACCGCGAGGGTCGGCAGCAGGTTCCACAACGCCGCCTCCATCGGGCGCATGCCCCGTACCGACTGGAGGTACTGGGTGAAGAACACCGCACAGCCGACGACGGCGAACATCGCCAGCAGGTTCATCAGCACCGAGACGCTGAACCCGGCGTGCCGGAACAGCTCCAGGTCGAGCATCGGATGGCGGGCGGTGCGCTGACGGAGGACGAATCCGGCGGCGGCCAACAAGCCGATCACCAGGGCGAGTACGGGCGGTGCCGACACACCGTCGCGGGCGATCTCCTTGATCCCGTAGACGATCGGCAGCATCGCCGCCAGTGAAAGCACCGCGCCGGGCAGATCGAAGCGCCCGGCCGCCGGGTTCTTGAACTCCGGCAGCAGCAGCGGCCCGCAGACCAGCAGCAGCACCATCGCGGGCGCGTTGATCAGAAAGACCGAGCCCCACCAGAAGTTCTCCAGCAGCGCCCCGCTGAGCACCGGGCCGATCGCGATCCCGCCGGTCGTCGCCGCCGACCAGATGGCGATCGCCTTGCCGCGCTGCTTTGCGTCGTGGAAGAGATTGCGGATCAGCGCGAGCGTGGACGGCATCAGGGTCGCGCCGCCGATACCGAGCAACGCCCGTGCGGCGATCAGCATTTCCGCGCTCTGCGCATACGCGGCGACGCCGGAGGCAAGGCCGAAGAGCACGGCGCCGGTCAGCAACAGCCGGCGGCGGCCGATGCGGTCGCCAAGCGCGCCCATGGTGATGAGCAGGCCGGCCAGCACGAAGGCGTAGATGTCCAGGATCCATAGCTGCTGGACGCTGCTCGGCTGCAGCTCCTCCGTCAGGAACGGCACCGCGAAGTAGAGCACCGAGACGTCCATCGAGACGAGCAGACAGGGCAGCAGGAGGACGCCGAGGGCGGTCCACTCCCGGCGGCCGGCCAGCGGTTGGGGTGTGTACGGAGTAAACGACATGAGTGACACAGTAAGCAGCCGGTGATTACGGTGCAAACATCAAGCGGGAGAAGGGAGTTGGAGGTGCGTCACACTAGTGCACCCGGGTCGGGATCCGTCCCGTCCAGCCGTGCCAAGGACCCCGGCCAGAGGCCCCAGTCAGAGGCCCACTGCTACCCTCGACCCCTCGACACCGCCCTAGTGCACTAGTACGGAGGCCGCTCGTGGACCGCCCCGCCCCGCCGCCCTACCGTCGGATCGCCGACGACATCCGGCGCCGTATCGACGCCGGCGAGCTGGCACCGGGCGACCGGGTGCCCTCGACCCGGCGGATCACCCAGGAGTGGGGCGTGGCGATGGCGACCGCGACCAAGGTGCTGACCACGCTGCGTCAGGAGGGGGTCGTACGGGCCGTGCCGGGTGTGGGCACCGTAGTGGCCGAACCCCAGCGGGCCGCGCGCGGCGAACCGCCCCGCGGACGCCGGCCGCGCGACGCCGACAGCGGGCTGAGCCGCGACCGCGTCGTACGGGCCGCGATCAAGGTCGCCGACGCCGAGGGGCTGCGGGCGCTGTCGATGCGTCGGGTGGCCGCCGAGTTCGGGGTGTCCTCGATGGCGCTCTACCGGCATGTGGCGAACAAGGACGAGCTGGTGCTGCTGATGGCGAATGCGGCGTTCGAGGACGTACGGCTGCCCGACCCGGCGCCGGAGGGATGGCGGGACCGGATGGAGGCGGGGGCACGACTGCAGTGGGCGCTCTACCAGCGGCATCCGTGGCTCGCGCAGTATCTGTCGGTCACCCGGCCGCAGCCGATGCCGAATGCGATGGCGCTCATCGAATGGACCATGGCGCGGGTCAAGGGGGCGGACCCGGTGACGCTGATCCACATGGCCCTGACGCTGCTGAGCTTTGTGCTGTCCACTGCCTCCGGGTTCGAGGACGATCTTGAGTCCGAGCAGGAGACGGGGATGGACCAGGACCAGTGGATGGCGTCGATGGAGCCTGCGTTCGAGGGCATCCTCACCTCGGGCTCCTACCCCATGTACGCGGGGGTCGCGGGGATCGACGAGGACGTGGTGAACCTGGAATCGATCTTCGAGTTCGGGCTGGCCCGCATCATGGACGGGATGGGGCTGCTCATCGAGCGCCGGGCGGGCGGGGCCTGACGCTCGGCGCCCTCAGTCCAGCTCCCCGCGGAGCCTCCGCGCACGTAACACCAGCTCCAGTTCGAAGCGGCGGTCCGGGTCATCCATCTCCCATCCCCATAACTCCCGTATCTGGCGCAGCCGGTAGCGCACCGTCTGCGGATGGACGCCGAGCCGGGCGGCGACCTCGGGGGCGCCGCCGCGGGTCTCCAGCCAGGCGAGCAGGGTCTCCGCGAGCCGGCGGCCGTGGGTGGGGCCGCAGCGGGTCAGCGGTGCGAGCCGGCGGCGGGTGAGGTCGTCGATCAGCTCCTCGGGCGGCAGCAGGACCAGCGCCTCGGTGTGCTCGGTGCACTGCAACAGCTCGCCGGCGGGCAGCAGTCCGCGCTCCACCAGTCCGACCGCGGCCCCGGCCCAACGCAGCGACTTCGCGGCGTCCAGCAGCGGTACGACCGGCCCGATCGCACCCGACCAGCCGGCCGCCGCGCGCGCCAGCAGTTCCCGCCGTCCTGGGGCGTCCGGCTCCGGCACCACCAGCCGCGGCCGTTCGCACTCCATGTCCAGCAGGACGTCCGAGGCGACGGCGGGCGCCACCGCCTCCCGGGCCGGGCGCAGCAGGACCGCGACCGCCACCCGCTCGGGCAGCGGCCAGCCGATGCGGGCGGCGACCTCGGCGAGCGCGGACACCGGATCGCCCCCGCCCTCCCCCATGGCTTTCGGGGCATGGGGAGTACCCGCACCGCCGCCCGCCACAGCCTCCGGATCGCCGGCGAACAGCTGCTCCATCAGGCGGCGTTGCAGCCGCAGCCGTTCGCCGGCCTGGCGGGCGGCGGCCTCGGCGTAGCCGCGGACGGATTCGGCGACCAGCCCGTCGAGGTACTCGAAGCCGGACTCGGCGAGTTCGTACATCGCCGGGGCCGGGATGGCGACCTGCTGGCCGATCTCGGCCAGCCGCCGCCAGGCCAGCCGTACGCCGAGCCGGTAGATGGCCTGCAGCGCGTCCAGGCTGCGGCCCTGCATGCCCTCGCCGCGGCCGAACTCCTGGAAGACCCGTGGATGGACATGCGGGCGGTCCAGCCCGGCCGTCATGTGCTCCACGAAGTGCTCCAGCGACTGCCGGATGCCGATCAGGGCCTGCGGCTCCCCGGACTCATCGGGAATCAGCGGCAGTTGGGGATACTCACGGCGGATCTCGCGCAGGATGTCCTGGGCCAGGGTGGGTACCTCGTCCATGGCCAGCGCGGCGAACTGCCGCACCTGGTAGGGCGGGACCTCCCGCCAGGCCGAGCGGACGGCGGTCACCACGCCCTGCCCTTCGGCGCCCGGCCCGTCCCGTCCCGCCCGCCTCGTCATCCCGGCCTCCTACTCGCCGGTCCGGTCAAAGGTCACCAGCGGCACGTTGGGCTGTTCGGGAGGCGCTTCCAGGGCGGCGACGATGCCGAACCCGGCGCCTACGGCGAGGGCGGCGGCGGCCAGCGCGGTCAGTACGGCGGCGAGCATACGGTGCATGGCGCGGCGAGCCCCTTCGTCGATGCCGGAGGCCGTTGTCGGTCTCCGTCGAGGTTGGTACGGCACACGGTCCGGCCCGGGGCGGATTGCGCCCGCAGGTCCGGCTCGATGCCGCGTTCCCACAGCGCGGCACCACGTCAGTCGTGGTGCCTGCCGAGTGTGGAAGGGCATTGACTCCCTGTCAAGAGTTCGCTTACCTTCCCGGCCCATGGCGCGTCAGACGACGCCGCACGTGCACCAGAGCGTGTTCCCCACCGCTTCCAGGAGTGCTCGTTATGCGTGAATCCGGTACGACAGGCGCCCGGCCCGCCTCAGTCACCGCCCCGGCCACCGCCTCGCCCCTGTCGCTGGTCCTGCTGGGCCTCGGCGTCTTCCTGCTGGTCCTCGCGCCCATGCTGGCCTGGTACGTCGAGCCGCGGGCCAAGGTCACCCCGGTCGATGTCGATGTCACCACGGTCTTCACCGGCACCGGCAGCTACTTCGACACCGAGTCGCTGAAAACCAGGAAGTGGCAGAAGATCACCATCACCCGGCATGTGCTGGGCGATGTCACGGCGAGCGAGGAGAGCGGGCGGGCCGTATGGGATGTCTCCACGACCGTCGACACCCCGAAGACGCTGGCCCTGAAGGATCCGCGCAAGGCGTTCCAGTGGAACACCGAGCGCTGGGTGACCGACCGGCGCAGCAACGCCCCGGTGCACTGCTGCGAGGAGGCCCCGACCCGCTTCGACGGCGATGCTTACCTCAAATTCCCCTTTGATGTACAGAAGAAGAGCTACCGCTGGTGGGACAACACGCTGGGCGCCGCCGTGCCGCTCCGCTTCGCCGGCACGAAGAAGATCCAGGGGTACCAGGGCTATCGCTTCACCGGGACCGTAGGGCCCACCAGGGCCGGCAGCCGGCAGGTCCCCGGGCGGCTGGTCGGGCGGCCGCAGCAGGGCCAGATCCAGGCCGAGGAGTGGTATGCCAACTCCGGGATCGAGCTGGTCGTCGAGCAGCGCACGGGCCGGATCATCAACGCCTCGATCTCGCCGCGCAAGACGCTGCGCGCGCCGGGCACCGGGCGCGATGCGGTGACGCTGCTGGACGGCGAGCACCTCCAGTTCACGCCGGCGACGCAGCGGGACCAGGTGGCACTGGCGAAGGCCGACAGCGACAAGCTGGCGCTGGTCGGGGGGACGCTGCCGGTGGGCGCCGCGGCGGCGGGCGGCGCGCTTGCGCTGATCGGCGTGGGGCTGGTGGTGCGTGGGAGACAGCCAGTCGGCAAGCCCTGAGCAAAGTGATGAACCGTCAGCAACGACGGACCCGGATTTTGTCACCCCGGTGAGTAGCCGCATCGAACAGGTCGGCGAAAACTATCCACCCCACACGCAGACGGCCGTCCTTCCGGTCGGCAGAATCCGCAACACCACAGCAATCGCACCGCAGCACCGCCGAAGCACCACAGCACCACGGAAACCCCTCAGCACCTCAGCACCGCATGATGCAGCACGACCCCGAGCGACTCAGCGCAGTACGTCCCCCACCGCTGGTACCGCACCCTGAGACGAGTTGGAGCGCACATGCCCCAGCACGTACCACCGTCCCCGCCCCTCTCGCCACCCGCGCCATCCCCCTCCCCCGCGCCGTCTCCGCTGCCCGGACCCCCCTCGTCCGGGCCGCCCCCGCTCCCCCGCCGTATCGTCTTCCTCGCCCGCCGCGACCTGGGCAACCCCGCCGCCGGCGGCTCCGAGCTCCTGGTGGACCGGATCGCCGAAGGTCTCACCGCGCACGGCCACCAGGTCACCCTGTTGTGCGGCGGACCGGCATCCCCCAAGCTCTTGGCTTCTCCCCATGACCAGGGAGGTGCCCCCGCCCGCGGCTACCGTGTGGTGTCCGCGGGCGGCGACGCGGGTCATTTCCTGCGTGCACCCCGCCAGTTGGCCCGCCGGGTCGGCGCCTGCGATCTGCTGGTCGAGGTGTGCAACGGTATGCCGTATCTCGCGCCGCTGTGGCACCGCGGCCCGACCCTGTGCCTGGTCAACCACGTCCATACGGACCTGTGGCAGATGCGATATCCGGGGCCCGCCGCGCGGCTCGGCCGCCGCCTGGAGCACTGGGCGCTGGCCGGCACCCACCGCCGCAATCTGATGGTCGCCGTCTCGGGCTCGACGGCGTCCGCACTGCACGGCCTCGGCGTGGAACCGGACCGTATCCGCCTCGTGTACAACGGCGTGGAGGAGCCCGGACCGCTCGTCCCCAAGGCGCCCGAACCGCTCTTCCTGGCCATGGGCCGGCTCGTCGAATACAAGCGCATCGACCTGCTGCTGCGCCTGTGGGAACGGGTCCGCCCGGTGACCGGCGGACGGCTCGTCATCGTCGGCGACGGCCCGGAGCGGGCGCGACTGACGGCGATGGCCGGCCCCGATGTCACCTTCACCGGCCATATCTCCGAGCGGCGCAAACACCAACTCCTGTGCTCTGCCTGGCTGTTGCTGCATCCCTCGCTGGTCGAGGGCTGGGGCCTGGTGGTCATGGAGGCCGCTGCCCGCCGCACCCCCGCCGTCGGCTTCGACATCCCCGGCCTGCGCGACTCCGTCGAGGACGGCGTCACCGGTCTGCTGGCCCGCGGCGAGAGCTCGTTCGCCGCGCACTGGTGCACCCTCGCACTCAGCGCCCACCGCCGGGACGCCCTGGGTGCCGCCGCCGAGCAGCGCACCGCCCACTTCAGATGGAGCCACACGGTCCGCAGCTTCCGGGCGGTCGCCGCGGAGGCGTTCATCAATACGCTTCCCAGGCGGTGATGCCCCGGTGCGCGACCCCTCGCTGCGCAGGTCCTACGCCCTCTTCCGGGCCTTCCTGCGCGAACAGACCGAACCGGAACACTGTTACAGACTGCTCGCCCGCGACGCCGCCGACCAGGTCGAACGCCATGTCCCGTTGAAGGGAGCGGTGGTCGCCGACGTCGGCGGCGGCAGCGGGCACTTCACCGAGGAGTTCCGGCGCCGCGGCGCGTACGGCTATCTCTTCGAGCCCGATACGGCGGAGCTGACCGCCCGCGGCCGGGTCCCCGAGGGGGCGGTGGTCGCGGACGGCTATCTGCTGCCGCTGGCCGACGGCGCCGCCGATGTCTGCTTCTCGTCCAACGTCCTGGAGCATGTCGCCGACCCGCAGACCTTCCTCAGCGAAATGGTCCGGGTCACCCGCCCCGGCGGGCTGATCTACGTGGCCTTCACCAACTGGCTGTCCCCCTGGGGCGGCCATGAGACCGCGCCCTGGCACTACTTGGGCGCCGAGCGGGCCCGCGCCCGCTACCGGCGGCGCACCGGCCGGCCGGCCAAGCACACCTTGGGCGAGAACCTCTTCGCCGTGCATGTCGGCCCCACCCTGCGCCAGGTGCGGGCCCGCGACGACATCGCCCTCGTGTCGGCCCGCTCGCGCTACGCGCCGTTCCTCGCCGAGACCATCCCCCGCCTACCCGGCGTCCGCGAAATCGCCACCTGGAACCTCCTCCTCATCCTCCGGCGGCTGCCGTGATCCGGATCCGTCTCCCCGGCCGGCCGCCCCACGTCCCCCGGCGGTTGTCATGACCCAGACCCTCGCACTGTCCATGTCCCCGGGGTCGCCCGACACCGGGGGCACACCGACGCCGTCGCCGGCCGGCCCGCCACCCGGCCAACCGCGGAGCAGGCGCTGGCTGTTCGCGTTCTGGGCGCTCGCCCTGGTCGGCTTCCTGGCCCCCTCACCAGGGAAGATGACATTCGAGACCAAGCTGGGCGTGACGACCGACCCATGGAAGTTCCTCGGTGATCTCGGGCAGCTGTGGCACGACCGGGCGGGCTTCGGCGGTCTCGCCGACCAGTACATCGGCTATGCCTTTCCGACCCTCCCGTATTACGGCCTGACGGATCTGGCGCATCTCCCCATCTGGCTGGCCGAGCGGCTGTGGATGTCGCTGATCGTGACCGCCGCGTTCTGGGGCGCGCTGCGGCTGGCCGAGCGGCTGTGCTTCGGCACTCCGCCGGCCCGGCTCCTGGCCGCCGCCTGCTACGCCCTGTGGCCGACCTTCACCATCGTCATCGGCTCCACCTCCGCCGCAGCGCTCCCCGGCGCGCTGCTCCCCTGGGTTCTGCTGCCGCTGACCAACCCGCAGGTCTCCGCCCGTATCGCCGCCACCCGCTCGGCGCTGCTGATCCCCTTCATGGGCGGCGTCAACGCGGCCTCGACGCTGGCCTCGCTGTTACCCGTCGGCCTGTATCTGCTCTCCCGTACGGGGCCGCGTCGCCCGAAACTGCTCGCCTGGTGGATCCCCGGCGTGGTGCTGGCCACCGCCTGGTGGGTGGTGCCGCTCCTGCTGCTGGGCATCCACGGTGAGAACTTCATGCCGTTCGTCGAGCAGGCCGACACCACCACCGGCACCATGTCCGCCACCGAGATGCTGCGCGGCGCGGGCAACTGGGTCGGCTATCTCAACTTCGGCGAACCCTGGCTGCCGGCCGGCTGGACCATGACAGCCCATGCGTTCGCGGTACTGGGTTCCGCGCTGGCCGCCGCGCTCGGCCTGGCCGGACTGGCCCGCCGCGATCTGCCCGAGCGGCGCTGGCTGCTGCTGACCGTGCTGGCCGTGGCGCTGATCGCGCTGGCCGGATACGGCGGTGCGCTGGGCGGCCCCGTGCACGGCCTGTGGCAGGACTGGCTGAACGGCTGGCTGCGCCCGTTCCGCAACATCTACAAATTCACCCCCGGCCTCGCGCTGGCGCTCACCCTCGGCCTGGCGCATCTGCTCCAGGTCGCCACCGAACGCCGTGGCACCCGCCGCATCCCCGCCCGCCGGCAGCTCCCCCTGCTCACCGCTCTCCTCGTCCTCCCCGCCCTCGCTCTCCCCTTCCTCACCGGCAGCATCCTTCAGCCCGGCGCCTTCACCAAGCTGCCCACCTACTGGGAGCAGACCGCCGACTGGCTCAGGACCCACACCCCCGACAACCGCGCCCTGATCGTCCCCGCCACCGCGCACGGCATCTACACCTGGGGCTCGCCGATCGACGAACCCCTGGACGTTCTCGCCGAATCCCCCTGGGCGCAGCGCGACTTCATCCCGTTCGGCACCGCGGGCGCCCGCCGCGCCCTGGACGCCGTCGAACAGGCCCTGCTGTCCGGCGCCCAAGTCCCCGGCCTGCGCGACTACTTGGGCCGGGCAGGCATCCACGATGTGGTCGTACGTAACGACCTCGACCCGGACCAGATCGGCTATGTCCCGCCGCAGACCGTCAAACGCACCCTGGAGGCATCCGGCTACCGCAAAGCGGCCGCCTTCGGCCCGCTGACCACCGGCGGCAGAATCCCCGCCGAGGCCCCGCTGCAGATCCAGGGCCTCTACCCGCGCCAGCGCTCGGTCGAGATCTACGAGCCCCGGGACACCCCGAAGCCCGGCCGGGTCACGGCCAAGTCCGTCGCGGACACCGCACGGCTCAGCGGCGGCCCGGAGGCGCTCCTTCAGCTGTCCGCCGACCCCGCCCTGCGCTCTCGCCCCACCGTCCTGACCGGCGACAACCACCCCGGCATCGGCACCCCGCCGCTCCAGCTGACCGCCGACGGCCTGCGCCGCGCCGACACCCGCTTCGGCCTGGTCAACAGCAATACGTCGTATACGTACACGGCCGACGAGAAGAACCATCCCGACAGCGTCCAGGACCCCGGCCGGCCGCCCCGGCAGATCCTGCCCACCTCCGGCATCGAGCACCAGACCACCGCGGTGCTCCGCGGCGCCCGCTCCGTCACCGCCTCCACCAGCGGCAACTGGCTCTTCCACCTGCCGCAGTACGACCCGGTGAACGCCTTCGACGGCAATCCGGACACCGCCTGGGCGGAGGGCAGCGCGGGCGACCCCGTAGGGCAGTGGGCGCAGATCACCTTCACCCAGCCCACGTCCGTCCCTTCGTCGATCTCCCTCACACCGCTGCCCGGGGACGGTCTGCGCGCCGCCCCGACGTCCGTACGGGTGCAGACCGACCGCGGCAGCGTCGACGGCACACTGCGGCCCGACGGCACGAAGCAGCAGGTCAAGGCCCCTGCCGGGAACGCGAAATGGCTGAAGGTCACCATCCTCGGCTCGCAGACGCCGCGCGCCGGACTCTCCGGCGCGGGCTTCGCCGAGATCACCATCCCCGGCATCCAGGTCACCCGTCTCCTCCAGCTCCCCGCCGACGCACAGCGTTCCGACGCCCCAGCCGAGACCGTCTCCCTCCACCGGGGCAGCGACCCCGGCGGCCTCTCCCCGGTCTCCGCCGAGATCGGCCTGCACCGCCAGTTCCGTACGAACGCGAGCGCGTCCTATGCGATCTCCGGCAAGGCGCTGGCCGTCCCGGGTCCCGAACTCGACCGGCTTCTGGACCGGATCGCACCCGAGCAGAAGGACCGGATCACCGCCACCGCCGACTCCACCAGCTTCGGCTTCGGTCAGTCGCTCAGCCCCCGCAACCTCGTCGACGGCGATCTGACCACCGCCTGGATCGCGGGCGACCGGCCCACGCTCCATCTGCGCTGGCCCGGCAAGAAGAAGATCGACCAGATCGTGCTGGCCGCGGCCGGCGGTATCTCCACCCGGCCGGAACAGATACTGATCAACTCGCCCCACGGGGCGGCCACCGCGGGCGTCGACGAGAACGGCCAGGCCCGCTTCGACCCGATCACCACCGACCGCCTCGACATCACCATCAGCAAGGTCAAACCGCTGACCCTGCACAACCCGGTCGCCGGGCAGGCGCTCCAGCTGCCGGTCGGCCTCAGCGAGGTCTATGTCCCGGCGCTGGACGCGTACCGCACGCCCCGGCCGCCGGCCGGCAAACGCTTCTCGGTCGGCTGCGGCCAGGGCCCGATGCTCGCCGTCGACGGGATCCTGCACGCGACCAAGGCCTCCGGCTCGCTCCGCGATCTCACCGAACGCCGCCCGATCACCGTGGAGTTGTGCGCCGGCGACGCCCGCGACGGCCGCCTGGAACTGCCCTCCGGGCGGCACCGGGTGGAGGCCGGCGACCAGGGCCCCCTGGCGCTGACGGATGTGACCCTGCGGAGGGGGAAGGGGGCTGAGGCGGGGGCAGGGGCGCCCGAGGAGTCGTCCGCTGCTTCGGCTTCGTCGGATTCATCAGCTTCTCCGGCTGCTTCGGCTTCGTCGGATTCATCAGCTTCATCGGATTCATCGGATTCATCGGCATCGACGGCTGGTGCGGTGCGTAAGGTCACCGCCGGGAATTGGGCGGGCGATCGCCGCAGCGTCGCCGTCGGAGCGGGCAAGGCCGCCTACCTCCAGATGTACGAGAACGCCAACGACGGCTGGCACGCCACGCTCAACGGACGGGAACTGACGCCGCTCCGGCTGGACGGCTGGCAGCAGGCCTTCCTCGTCCCGGCGGGCGCGGGCGGCACCGTCGAGCTGTCCTACGAACCGGCCACCGTCTACGACCTGGGCCTGATCGGCGGCGCTCTGGGCCTCGCGCTGCTGATCGTCTCCGCCCTGGTCCGACGCACCCCGCGCACCCCGCCTCCGGCAGCGCAGGCCCCGCCCGAGCCGTCCTGGGTGCTGGGCGCGCTGGCACTTACCGTGGTGGTGGCGATGGCAGCAGGCCCGTACGCCCTGATCGTGCCGCTGCTGGCGCTGGCGGCCCGTTTCCGGCGGGACCTGCTTGTGCCGCTCGCCCTCCTGGCCATGCTGGGCGCCGGTATCACGGCGGCCCTCGGCGCGGGCGAACCGATCGCCGCCGACGAGGGGGCGTTCAGCGGCGTCGCCCAGGCGCTGGCCCTGCTGGCGCTCGTGGCGGCGGTGGTGACCGTACCGGCGCGGAACGAACCGGTGGGTCGGGCGGCCGGCGCGGGCGGCCCGACGGCACCGGATCCGGCCACCTCGCCACTGCCGTCCGGTCCGTACAGCCCGTCCGGTCCGTACGCGCCTCCGTCGCCTCCCCCGCCACCGCCGCTGCCCCGCCGCCGGCGGGACCGGACGGGGCGTGGGGCGCGAGGCGGCCGTGACGGAGTACAGGGCGGTAATCCGGCCGAGGCGGGCCCCCCGACCGAGGCCGGGCGGCCGATCGTGGCCCGGGGGCGGTCCCGGTCCGGCGGACCGAACTGGGCCGACCGGCGCCTGCCGGGCGGTGCCACCCATCCCCGTAGCGACGGTCCGCGTGACGACGGGCCACGTGACGACGGGCCCGCCCGCCCGGACGACAGCGGGGAGGAGACCAACCGATGACCGCACTCCAACCGGCCCGGCACGAACCGTCCGGCGTTCCGCCCACCGCCACGGCTCGCGAACCCGCGATCACCCGCCTCCCCTTCCCCGTCGTCGATGAGATCGCCCGGCATTGCCTCCAGGACGACGAGCCGGAGACCGTCCATATCGAGGTGCACCTCCCGGGCCGGGTCGACCACGCGCGCCTGCGCGCCGCCTTCCACCAGGCGCTCACCCGGCACCCCCGCATCCTGATGCGCCAGGCCCCCGTCCGCTGGTGGCGCCGCCGCTACGAGTGGGAACTCACCGCCGTCCCGGATGTGGACCCGGTCGCCTTCCCGCCCCCAGGCCCTGAGGCACTCATACGGGCCCGGGAACGCGCGCTCGCCGACTGCCCGCCCCTGGACGCGTCGCCGCCCGTCCGGCTGGAGGTGATCGAGAGACCGGGGGCCGCCGACGGCAGCGCTGCCACTGTCCTGCTCCTCACCATCAACCACACCGCGCTGGACGGCCCGGCCTGCCTCCGAGTGCTGGCCACCGCCGCCGAGTTGTACGGGGGCGCGGACAACTCGCCGGCCCCGCCGCCCGTACGCGCCGCCGAGCCCCGCACGGACCGGATCCCGCCCGATGACGCGACGGGCCCCGGGCACGGCCTCGCCCGCCCGGCCCGCCTCGCCGCCGACCACGGGCACGGGCACGGGCACGGTCGTGGCCAGAGCGACGGCAGCCGGTTCCCCACCAGCACCAGCACCAGCACCAGCACCAGCACCAGCACCAGCTACGGCAACGGCAACGGCAACGGCAACGGCAACGGCATGCTCATCGTCGAGCTCCCCGTTCCCGCCCGGCCGCCGCGGGTCGACGGCCGGGCGCCCTACACCGTCAACGATCAACTCCTCGTCGCCACCTGCCTGATGGTCGCGCGCTGGAACCGGCTGCACTCGCGCCCCACCTCCCCCGTCGTCGTCACCATGCCCGTCGACGACCGTCCACGCGGCACGGACATGCCCATCGGCAACGGCACCAGGCTGGTCTCGGTCGGCTTCCGTCCCGAGGAGCACCGGGACGCCGAGCTGCTCACCGCCGACCCGCCCGACCCCGACGCGGTGACCCGGCTGCTGCACCGTACGGCCGCCCGTACCCGGGCCCTCAAGTCCGCGCCGGGGCCCCAACTCGGTCTCGCCGGAACGCTGTTGACCGCGCCCGTCCTGCCCGTAGGGCTGCGCGGCGCGGTCACCCGTGCGCTGCGTACCGCCGCCGCGCCCTGGACGTCCACCACTCTCCTCTCCAACATCGGCCGTATCCCCTACCCGCTGGATTTCGGCGACGCGGGCCGTCCGACCGCGGTGTGGTTCTCCGCCCCGGCCAGGATGCCGCGCGGGCTGACCGTCACCACCGTCTCCGTCAGCGGCCGTATCCAGCTCGCGCTGCGCTGGTCGCACGCCCTCCTGGACGACGCGGCCGGCGCCCGGCTGGGCGCCCTCTTCGAGAGCTCGCTCGCCGCCACCGCCTGGGCCCCACCCCCGACCCCGCCCGCGTCCCGGGCCGAAGGAGGCGCCCGATGACCCGTCCCCCGACCGCCCCTCCTTCCCACGGCGTCACTCCACCCCCCGCCGGCCTGCGCGACTTCTACGAGAACCCCGCCGTGCCGGTCGCCTCGGGCGATGCCCGCAGCCGACGACAGGCCCTGCTGCTGGCCCGCGCCCTGGGGCCGGTACGCACGGGGGCACCGGCCGCGACCATCCTGGACATCGGCTGCGGCGACGGCACCGCCGCCGCCACCGCCGCGGGTGTCCTTGCCGGTCACCGCCTGGTCGGCGTCGACTGGTCGCAGGACGCGCTGCGCCGCGCCGCGACCCGCATCCCGTACGCGGTGCGCGGCGAACTGACCGACGGCGGGCTGCCGTTCGCGACCGGCTCCGCCGACGCCGTGCTCTTCAGCGAGGTCGTCGAGCATCTCGTCGACCCCGACGCGGCCCTGGACGAGCTGCACCGGGTACTGCGCCCCGGCGGCCATCTGATGCTCTCCACCCCCAATCTCGCCGCCTGGTACAACCGCGGACTCCTGCTCGCCGGAGTCCAGCCCGTCTTCTCGGAGGTGAGCATGCGCCGTATCCATGGCCGGCCCGGCACCCAGGTCGTCGGCCATCTGCGCCTCTACACCGCCCGCGCGTTACGCGGCTTCCTCACCGCGTCCGGCTTCGATGTCGTACGGATCGCCGGCGCGCCGTATCACGATGTGCCGCGCCCGCTGCGGCCCCTCGACCGCGCCGCATGCCATGTCCCGTCCCTGGCCTCCATCCTGCTCGCGCATGCCCGCCGGAGAAGGGAGTAGGGCGATGCTGTGGTGGGGCGTGGCGGCCGCGCTGCTCGCCAACGTCCTTTACAGCACCGGCTTTGTGCTGGAGAAGCGCGCGCTGTCCACGCTGCCCGCACTCAGCACCCGGCAGCCCGCCCGGGTCGTCCGCCACCTCCTCAGCAGCCCGCTGTGGCTCGGCGGCTCGCTCGCCCTGGCCGCCGGTTTCGCCGCCCAACTCGCCGTCTATCGCACCCTCCCCATAGCCGCCGCTCAGGGCATCTTCATCTCGGGTCTGGTCCTGCTGCTGCTCCTCTCCTCAGCGGTGCTCGGCGAGCGGACCAGCGGCCGTGAGCGGCAGAGCATCGTGGCGATACTCGTCGCGCTGGGGCTGGTCGTCGCCTCCCTCCAGGACGATGACGCGCAGGCCATCGCCCGTACCGCGCCGCCCGCGACACTCCTCGCCATCGCCGTACCGTCGCTGGCCGCGGGGCTGCTGCTGTACGGCTCGGCGGAACGCCGCGCCAAGCGCCGCCACCGCCTGCCGACCGCGGGAGTCCCCTACGGGGTGGCCATCGGCCTCCTCTACGGCGTCAGCTCACTCGCCATCAAGGGCGTCTCCGGCCTGCTCACCACCCGCGACATCCCGGGCGCCGCCGCGGAACTCTTCCGCTCGCCCTATCCCTACCTCCTGCTCTTCACCGGAGCCACCGGCCTGGTGCTGTCCCAGACCGCCCTGCAACGCTGCCGCGCCTCCGTCATCGTCCCCGTCTGCTCCACCGTCACCTGCGTCTTCACCGTCGCCTGCGGCACCGTCGCCTTCGGAGAGCCGCTGCCCGCCGAGCCCGTACGGCTGGCGCTGCGGCTGGGCGGCACGGCCGTCGCCCTGTCCGTCCTGCTCGCACTCCCCCGCCACGATCACGACGCCCCGGCCCCCGCCCGCGAGACCGCCCCGGCGAACGCCCCCGATCCGCCCGCTGAATCCCCCTCCCCCTTAACGGAGTTGAGCCATGAAGCCCGATGACCCGCTGCTGAAGATCCTCGCCTGCCCGCTCGACAAGGGCCCGCTGTCCCTCCTCACCCCCGACGACGCCCTCTACAACCCCCGGCTGCGGCGCCGCTATCCGATCCTCGACGGCATCCCCCAGCTCCTCCCCTCCTCCGGCGAACAGGTCACGGACGCCGAACACGAGCGTCTGCTGCGCTGCCTCACCGAGCAGGAGACGCGGTCGTGACGCTCGCCGCCCGGCTCGGCCCGCGGCTGCCGGCCCGGCTGGTGTCGGCCATGGCGGCCGGGCTCTATCCGCGGTTCGAACCGGAGTTGCGTCGGCTGGCCGACTTCTGCCCGCCGGGCGGCACGGCCGTGGACGTCGGCGGGTGGTACGGCCCCTGGACCCGTCGGCTGGCCCGGCGCGCGGATCGCGTCGTCACCATCGAGCCGGTCCCCCATCTCGCCCGGCTGATCGCCTCCGTCACCCCGCCGCATGTCGATGTCGTCCCCGCCGCCGCCACCGACCACGCCGGCTGCGCCACCCTCTGGCTGCCCCCGGACGGCCGCGGCGACCGCGGGGTCTCCTCGCTCGTCCGCCGCGAACTGCACGGCACCGCCCTCGACGTGCCCTGCCTCCCCCTGGACGCCCTCGGCCTGGCCTCCGTCACCCTCATCAAGATCGATGTGGACGGCGGGGAGCTGGCGGTGCTGCGCGGTGCGGCCGACCTCGTCGAGCGCGAACACCCGGCGCTCTTCGTCGAGTTGGAGACCCGCATCCAGCCGCTCCGGCCGGTACTGGACTGGACGGCCGCCCGCGGCTATCGCGGCTGGGTCCTGCCGCACGACCACTGGACGCCACTGGCCGACTTCGATCTGTCCGCTCATCAGTCCCGCACCTCCCACGTCGCCGAACACGGGCTGCTGCGCCGCTCCCTCGCACCGCACCGCCGCTACGTCAATTCCGTCCTCTTCCTCCCCGACGGCGACCGTCCCGGATCCCCCGCGACCCGCACCGTCCACGACCATGTCCATCATGAACCGCACCACTGACAATGACCCGCCCACCGGCTCCGGCACCCCCTCCGACCTGCCCGGACCGGTTGCCTTCCAGCTCGTCCTGCTGCGCCGCATGGCCGACCACCAGCCCGGTCTCGTCCAGGACGCGCTGCGCGAACTGGACGTCTCCCGCGCGGAATTGCGCGAGGCCAACCGCCGCTGGCAGGCGCGGATGCACGCACCGCAAGCGCGCGGCGTCCAGCCCTACCGCGCCCTGCTCGGCACCCCCGAGACCGTCACCGCCCGGCGCCTCGGCGACCTGACCTGCGAGGCCCTGACCTGGCCCGTCCCCCTCTGGCCCGAGCTGAGGTTCGAAGTGCTCACCGCCGCCCGGGGCACCGTCGTCAACGCCTGGCTGGTGCGCGCGCCCGGTGCCGCCGCCCCCGAACTCCGTACGACCGCGGACCTCACGCCCTGGTCCTGCACCGTCGACGAGGTCGCGCGCGCCTTCGCCCCGGCCCGCCCGATGGAGGGCAGCGCACCCACCCGCTGGGCCCTGGCCTGCACGGCCCCCGACCCTGACGGCGAGCCCCAGGCCATCGTCACGGAGTTCACCTGGGGCCTGTTCCAGCGGCGTGTGGACCGAGGCGCCGCGCCCCTTCACCCGTCCCCCGACTGGCCCTCTCCAGCAGGCAGCTGACGTGCCACGACCGGAGGATGGCGTACGAGTGGCCACCTGCGAATGGTCACGTGCGAGTACTCCATCCATACCAGCCTTCTGGGGAGGAATCACCCATGACCATCAGCCTGGCCCAACTGCGGCGCTGCTCGGCCGCCGTCGACTTGGGCGCGGCCCGGACCAGGGTGTATGTCAAGAACCAGGGCCTGGTGGTCGATGAGCCGACCGCCGCCGCGGTCAATATCCGCACCGGCGCGGTGCTGGCCGTCGGCGACCAGGCCGAGTTGATGGACGGCCGCACACCCGACTACATCCGCGTGGTGCGCCCGGTATCCGGCGGCACCATCGTGGACATCGACATGGCCCAGCGGCTGCTGCGTCATCTCGTCGGCGAGAAACTGCGCAAGAGCTGGCGGCGCCGGCCCTCGATGCGCGCCGCGGTCTGCCTCCCTTACGGCAGCCAGCCGCTGTCCCAGCGGGCCGCCGTGGAGACGCTCACCGGCCTGGGTGCCCGCCATGTCGAGCTGGTCGACACCCTGATCGCCGCGGCCGTCGGCTGCGGGCTCCCGGTGGAGCACCCCGAAGCGACCATGATCGTGGTGTGCGGCGCCGGCACCACGCAGGTCGCGGTGCTCTCACTCGGTTCGATCGTGGCCGCCGAGACCGTCCCCGTGGGCGGCAATGCCATCGATCACGCGGTGATCCAGCATCTGCGACTGCACCACGAGCTGATGCTGGCGGGCCAGGGCGCACGCCCGCTGCACCTGCTGCTCTCCCACACCGGCGGGCTCGCCACGGGATCGACCGAGGTGCACGGCCGGGACATGCACAGCGGCCAGGCCCGCTCCGTGTTTGTCGACGCCGAACGGGTACGGCATGCCATCGCCACCCCCCTGACCTCGATTCTCGACGGCATCGGGGCGGTGCTCCGCCGCTGCCCGCCGGACCTGGTGGCCGACCTCGGGGAGCGCGGCATCATGCTCGCGGGCGGCAGTGCGCTGATCCCCGGCCTGGAGCCGATGATCCAGCAGGCCACCACCATGCCGGTGCACATCGCGGACTGCCCCAGCACCTGCGCCGTACAGGGGCTGGGCGCCATGATCGAGGGCAAGGTGAAACCCCTGCACCTCGATCCGATGGCTCCGTAACCCCGCGCCTCACGGACTCCGGGCGTTCCCTCACAGACTCCGGGCGTTCCAGGCGACCACCGCGGGGCGGCCGTGCTCGGTCCCCAGGACGCCGACCGCCCCGGTCTCGAACGTGAAGAACCCGCCCGCGGCGGCCGGAAGTCCGAGCCTCCGGGCGGTCAGCACCCGCAGAAAGTGCGCATGCGCCACCAGCGCCACATCGCCCTCATCCGCATCGAGCCACGGCGCGATCCGCGCCAGCACCCGGTCGGCACGCGCCCCGACCTGCTCGGGCGACTCCCCGGGGTGCTCGTCGGGCCCGGGGGCGACCCCGTCGGTGAACAGATACCAGCCGGGCGTGCCGCGGTGGATCTCGGCGGTGGCGATGCCCTCGTAGCCGCCGTAATCCCATTCCCGCAGCTCGGCATCGATCGCCGGCCGCGCCAGGCCCGCCAGCTCGGCGGTGCGCAGCGCCCGCACCATCGGGCTGGCGTACACCCGCCCGATCTTCCGGCCGGACAGCAGCGGCCGCAGCGCGCGGGCCTGCTCCTCGCCTGCGGCGGTGAGCGGCAGATCGGTCCAGCTGGTGTGCCGACCTGACCGGCTCCACTCGGTCTCGCCGTGCCTGATCAGCAGCAGCTCACTCACTCGGCCTGCGCCTGCTGCCCCTGCTCGCTCTCCTGGGCCTCGGCGACCGAGGCGCGGACCTCGTCCATGTCCAGACCGCGGGCCTGGCCGATGACGTCCTCCAGAGCGGCCTCCGGCAGCGCGCCCGGCTGGGCGAACACCGCGATGTTGTCGCGGACGATCATCAGGGTCGGGATGGACTGGATCTGGAACGCCGCCGCCAGCTCGGGCTGCGCCTCCGTGTCGACCTTGGCGAAGACCAGGTCGTCGTGCTTGTCGGACGACCGCTCGAAGACCGGGCCGAACTGCTTGCAGGGGCCGCACCACTCGGCCCAGAAGTCGATCAGGACGAATTCGCTGCCGGAGACGATCTCGTCGAAGTTGTCCTTGGTGAGCTCAACCGTGCTCATGCTTGCCTGCTTCCGGTCTGTCGTCGGTGTCCCATGGGTGTCCAGCTGCGGTAACGGGCACACCGTGTGCCCCTATTCCGCATCGCATGCCGGACCGTCCCGCTCCCCTGCCCACCGGGCGCCGTCCTAGACATGCAAATCGGCGTGTGCATCCACACGCCGAGAACCCACCGTCAACATTCCACATTCCGGAAGGGCCGTGCCATACAGCGGCAGAGGCCGACAGCGACCGCCGGCCTCGAACACCACGCCGGGATGCGCAGCACATGCCCGGCGCGTGCCGCGGACGCCTATGACCCGCCCGCCGCCTTACCGTAATCGGTGGCCATACCGCCGGCGAAGTCGTACAGGATGACCTGCTCGTCACCGACGACCCAGGCGTCGTGCCCGGGAGAGACGACGAACACATCGCCGGGCCCCACTTCGGACTCCGCGCCGTCGTTCATCCTGATGCGCATCCGCCCCTGCACCACGAGGCCGTTGTGGTGCACCTCGCAGCTGTCCGTCGCGACGAGCGGGCGTAGCGACTCCGACCAGCGCCAGCCGGGCTCGAACGTGGCCACGGCGAAGTCCAGTCCGCTGAGGTGCAGGGCTTCGAGGTGGCCTCGGGGAAAGTCCCGCCGTTCATCCGGCTTGTCGACCGTTTTGACTTCCAACATGAGGATTCCTCCTGCCAACCCCCCTGGTCCTTCCATGGTGCGCCGCACGGCAGCGGGCAGCCACCCGCACGGCAGGCCCCCTGTTCCGGACCTACCATGGGCAGGGGGCGGTGCTGGAAGGACGTGCTGCTCATGGAGACATCCGTCGATGAGATAGCCGAAGGCATCTACCGGATATCCACCTTCGTTCCCGAGATCGCGCCGCCCGCAGGGTTCACCTTCAACCAGTTCCTGGTCGACGCGGAGGAGCCGCTGCTCTTCCACACGGGCATGCGGTCGCTGTTCCCCGCCGTCTCGGAAGCCGTCGGCCGGGTGGTGCCCGTCGACCGGCTGCGCTGGCTGACCTTCGGGCATGTCGAGGCGGACGAGTGCGGAGCCATGAACCAGTTCCTGGCCGCGGCCCCGCATGCCGAGGTGGCGCACGGCCTGCTCGGCTGCCTGGTCTCCCTCAACGACCTGGCCGACCGCCCGCCGCGCCCGATGGCCGACGGCGAGACGCTGGACCTGGGCGGCAAAAAGGTGCGCCGCCGCGTCCGGAATCTCAACACCCCGCATGTGCCGCACAATTGGGAGGCACGTGTGCTGTACGAGGAGAACACCGGCACTCTCCTGTGCGGTGACCTCTTCACCCACGTCGGCAACGGCCCCGCGGTCACCGAGAACGACCTGGTCGAGGCCGCCCTGGAAGCCGAGGAGATGTTCCGCCAGACCTCCTGCCTGACCGCGGCGGTCGAGACGATGCGCTCCCTCGCCAAGCTCGCACCGCACACGCTGGCCGTCATGCACGGTTCCTCGTTCCGCGGCGACTGCGCCGGTGCGCTTCGCTCCCTGGCCGACGGTCTCGCGGTGCGTTTCAGCCCGGAGGCGGAATTCGTCGCCCGCCCGAGCATCCTGACCGGCGGGGCGGCCACCGAGTCCTGACGTCGTCACGAGGCCGATCGCGCCCGCTGCGGCCCCGCACCACGCCTCGACGATCCCCCGGCCGCCAAAGAATTGCCGCTGGCGGCACCGTAGTTGTGGCCATCTGCACTCCCGTACGGGACAAATCGGCGGCCTTCTCGTCCTGGCGGCTAGCATCGCAGGGAGCCACCAAGAACGGAGCATTCATCTGTGCGTCATCTGCGCGTAGGCGTCGCCATCCTGACCATGGGGAACC
>NZ_JBFAIP010000041.1:0-60384 GCF_040654775.1 Streptomyces sp. NPDC050636 | reverse complement strand
CCTCCGCCCGCGCCGACCACCCGGCCGCCCGCGCCGCCGGCTCCGTACGCAAGGGCGAGCCGGGCAAGCCGGGCGGCCCCGGGTACGAGGACGTCAACATCAGCACACGCCCCTGATGACCGCGTCCATCACTGACGTTGCGATGCCCCTTCGGTCGTCACCTGCCGAGCAGGTCCTGGATCGCTTGCAGCACGGCGTCGGGACGGCGCCAGTGGATGGTGACGTGTCCGGCGTCGTCGACAAGGCGGTTCTCTCCGCCTGGGACTGATTCGGCAAAGGCCGTGTAGAGCCGTCGCTTGCCGTCGATCTCCTCGCGTAGGAGCGACTCGGATGTACTCCCCGACACCGCCTTCTTGAAGGCATCGATGTCCATGGTGGTGAGGACGATCAGCGGCACGTCGGGCATCGGCCCCGCGTGACGCACCTCGTCGTAGAGCTGATCGACGTTCTTCGCCTCATGGATACCGACCCGCATCCATTCCGGGCTGACGTGGCGCTCGATGAGCGGCTCCCGGATCTCCTCCGGCCAGTCGGCCATCTCCTGTGCCAACAGGCCGCGGTACAGCTGGATGAGTTCGTCGGGCAACTCGTCGGGCAGTGCCTGGTCGGGGTCCCATGACTCCCACTGGTCGACCAGCTGCTGGGGCATGTAGGCGTTGTAGTCCTCGTGCGCGGGGTCCAGCAGGAGCAGGCCGGACACTTCGTCCGGGAACCGCTGCGCGTAGTGGCGCGCGTAGAGGCCGCCGAGCGAATGGCCGACCAGCAGGTAGGGAGCGGGCACACCAGCGGTCTGCAGCAGCTCGCGCAGCTCGTCGGTCACCTCGGCCAAGGTGCGCGGCAGCTCGACCCGGTCACTCCACCCCGTGCCCGCCCGGTCATAGACCACGCTCGTGGTGAGCTCGGCGGCCCGCTCCTGGACGTTCCAGTAGTCCAGGCCGGCCGTGCCGCCCCCTGGCAGGAACACCACCGATGGGCCGCCACTGCCCGAGCAGTGCAACAGCAACCGCCGGCCACCCACCTCGTAGTACCGCCCCAGGGGCGGCGCTGCCTCGGTCGTCGTACCGGGGCGGACCCCGGACGGTCGGTCTTGCATCGCTGACTCCCTCACCATCGATGGCGCTGCGTTCCCAATTTCGGGAACGGTACCAGATGTGGGATCGTGGCCTGGTGGACATGCTTGAACTGCTTCTGCATCCGGTGCGAGTGCGCATCGTGCACGCCATGTCCGGCGGGCGCACACGCACCACCTCCGACCTGTGCGCGAGCCTGCCCGACGTTCCCAAGACCACCCTGTACCGGCACGTCGGCCTGCTGGCCGAGGCAGGACTGCTGGAGATCGTGGGCGAACAACGGGTGCACGGCGCCGTCGAACGCCACTACCGCCTGCGCCGCGAGCGGGCGACGATCGACGCCGACGCGGCCGCGTCGATGTCACTGGAAGACCACCGCCACGGGTTCACCGCGGCCATGGCCGCACTGCACGCCGAATTCAACGCTTACCTCGACCGGGATCACGCCAACCCCACCGCCGACTCGGTGGGCTACCGCCAGGTACCGCTCTGGCTCAACCAGGACGAACTCGCCGACCTCATCGGCGAGTTGCGCAACGTCATCGCGTCCAGGATGCACAACGCCCCCGCACCCGACCGCCGCCTCCACCTGCTGAGCCCGATCCTGTTCCCTATCGAGGAACGAACGCAGCAGGACTGACAGCGGGACGACCACGCCGGCGAATCCGACACTCGCCATCCCCGCCGACGAGGTGAAACTCAGGACCAACATGAATGTGCGACATCTCGTGAGTTCTTCTGAGCCGTTTTGAGATCTCGCCTGCGTGGTCAGCGCCTTCATCCTCCTCCGAGGCGTCTTCCGGTGACTGACGCAACTTCGGGATTCCCGAAGCGTTCTCAGCCTTTCCGGCTAATCGACGATCGGGCTGAAGGTGAGGAGGCTTGCGATGGCGCTGGCTGTCTGAGGCGACCTGCGCGAGTTCCACGAACCTTTGACTGGGGAGGAAGTGGAGCAGTTCGAGACCGACGTCCTGGCCTCGTCCGTCCTCGCATCGGCAGGGCAGGCGGACGGCACGATCCGTGGGGACTTCGGCCATCTGGATCGGATCGGCTGAGTCCTGCGTGAGTCGCACAGCAATTCTCGGCTGGACCGTTCGCAGGCCCCGAGCATCTACTTCCTGTTCCTGGAACTGCGGCACAAGGACGAAATCTGCTCGACCGGGACGCAGCGTGAAGGGAATCATGGGCGGGTGACGCCGACCGAATCAGCAGCAAGCGCCCTACAGGACCATGCCGCCCTCTGGAGCATGGGAGAAATCCGGGCCGGCGATGTCGTCAGTGCCGCCTGTGATGCGCTCGTCGCCGGACTCGACAGCCCTGAGCTCCGGACGTTGGCCGCCTGCACACGTGCTGAGGCGGACTACGACGTGCACGACTTGCTCCCTGGAGCACTCTACGAACTCGGCCTCACCTTCTATCCGATCGCCAGCGACGCCGGCCAAAAGGCCGCCGCCCGAGCGCTCGCACGTCGCATGCTCGTCGGCGAGCTGACACCTCGGGAGTTCGCCTTCCGGATTCACCAGCGCTACGGACACGAGCTGCCCTTGACTGAACGAATTGCCGAACTCGACGACGAGTACGACACCCTCGAATACGGCGACAGAACAGCTACGCAGATCGACGCTGAGGTCACGGCCGAAGCCCGCCGCCTCGCAGCCCACCCTCAAGTTCCCGCCGAACCCACGGACACACCTGGCTGATGCACACGGACCGACCCGCGAGTTCCTGCTGAAGAGGCTTCAGTTTCCCTGAACCCACGGGGCTCTACGGCCCCGGGACTGGTGAGCTCGCATGTTGAGGTGTCGCGTATTCCGGACGGATGCGGGCCGCCGTCACTCAGCGTCAACCGCGGATGGGTGCTCACCAGTCCTGAGACCGTAGTAGAAGGGCGAGGGCCCGCCGATCCCCGCCCGCTCCAGGAACAGCCCCTCGTAGTGCTGTAGCAACTCCATGCCGAAGTCGACCTCCGGGGCCGTCCCGTCCTCCTTAAAACTGCCGAGAAGAAGCTCCGTCCAGCGCTGCTCGACAGCCGACCACACCACCAGGTGCGAGGGCGCGAAGAACACCCACATGGCGTCGACCTCGTCTGGCAGCGTCGGGGCAGTCAACGTGTGTGCGATCACCGAGTCGAGACATTCCACGTAGGGCCGGTCGAAAAAGTGGGACACGATGAACACCACCCGCGCCCTGTCGGGCGAGGACTTATCCCGCAACTGCTTCGCGGCCTTGGCGATCATCGACTGGGCCGCCTCGACGACATCGTTCGCTGACACGAACGTCGACCAATGAGTGCCTGGCTCTTCACCTCGCTTCAGTGCCCGCGAGGCCGTTGCGTCGTGCTCGCGGAAGTCACCGGGTATCGACTTCACCTCGAAGTCGGCGAACTCGACACCGTTGCGACCGAGCAGCGACGACAGTGCGTCGCTGTCCGCGTCCGCAACGCGGTAGACGAGATCCACGCCGCCGTGGACGTCTATGGCGACCGGCACGATGCCGAGATAGGCGGTCGTCAGCATCGCCGCGAGATGCTCGCCCGCGGCCAGCTTCAGCTTCTTCAGGTCGCCCGCCGATACGTGCGCCGACAGCGCCTCCGTCGCCCGGTCCATCAGTTCGTAGGTGATGGCGATGACGTGGGTGCCGATGGCTCTGTCGAGGCTCTTGGCGCTGTCGTCTGTCATGGGCGCGAGTGTGGCAGCACCGTGACGCGGTCGCGACGGGTTTCGGGGCCAACCGGTAGGCGCGCATGTTAAGGCGTCGCGCGTTCCTCCGGGGTGACGGAAGCCCTGTCACCGGCTGTGGTCGCCGGGGGCGTATCGGCTCCAGGTTCCGCCGGCTTCGGTAACAAGCCGTGTGGCGGTCTTTTCGTGGTAGCCGAGTGCCTTCGCGATGACGGGGGCCGGGGCCTGGAGGACGAGTTGGCGGATCGCGGAGGTCCTGCCGCGCTGTGGCGGGACACCGATCTCGCGTAGGTGGGCCTGAAGGCTGCCTGGGTTCATCGGCTGCCCCGGTTGGCGGCCGGGGAAGAGCCATCGGGAGCTTCTGGAGCTGGCGTAGGGCAGGTCCTGGCGGGAGCGGACGTAGGCCCGCATCAGGTCGGTGACGGGCTCCGGGAGCGGAGACGGTGGATGTCCCAGGCTGACGGTGATGGTGGTGCCGTCGTCGGTGACGTCGTCGATGGTGAGGCGAACGATGCGGCTGACGGGCTGAGCATAGAGGAGAACGAACGCCGCAACGACCCGGCTCCGCAGCGGCAGGGAGTCGTCGTTGAGGGTCCGCCGGAGCATGGCGAGTCGGCGGTGCTGGTACAGCGGCGCCTGATCCTGGGCGATGACCTGGGGTGGAAGGGTGAGGCGGGGCATCCGGCCGGTCCTCATGCACCAGCGCAGGAACGTCTGGGCCGGGCGCCGGGTGGCCGGCTTCTCGGTGTGCCAGGCGTCGAGGTCGGCCTGCTGGCAGTGCTCGACGGTGCGGCCTCGGTCGGCGAGCCAGGTGAGGAAGGCGCCGGCCTGGGTGGTCTCCTGCTTGGCCTGGTGGGTCTGGGAGCGTCCCAGCGGCCCCTTCTCCGCCGCGGCCCGCAGGCGGCGCATCTGGTGCCAGGTGGTGAAGTGCCGGAGAAGCCGGTGGTGCTCGGGGTCATCGATGGTGGCGAGCCGTTCGGTCAGCCAGCGCTGATAGAGCAGGATTTGACGGTCGATGCGTGGGAGGACACCGCTGTCCATGAGCAGGTCGCGAACGTGGTGGACGGTTCGCCAGGGTGCTTCCTGGTCCAGCCCCTCGTGGGTGAGCGGGATGGTGCCGGCGGCCAGGCCGCGTAGCAGTCGGACGACGTTGGGATTGCGGAGCCAGATCAGGCGACTCTTGGGCCGATCCGTCTCCAGCAGGGCGGTCTTCAGTGGGTGCAGTGGAGGGGCGACACGACCGGTGCCGTCGTCAAGGAAGCGGGCGAGGGAGTCGGTGAGGGTGCAGCGCTCGCAGAGGCGCCTACCGAGCAGGAGCCCCTCGAAGCCGCAGCGGTCGCAGAAGAAGTCCCGGGTGATGCCCGCGCAGTCTCGGCAGATCGGCGTGCCAGTGTCCAGTCCGGGCAGCAGCCGGTCGGCTCCGCAGCCGGGGCAGCAGCCGCGGACGCGCATCGCGCGTTCGTAGCAGGTCCGGCAGATCGGGCCGTCCGACCAGTCTGCTGACTTCGCCGCCCGCCGGCCGCAGCGTGCGCAGTTACGGACGTGCCACCGCTCGTACTCCTCCGGTGTCATCGCTCACGCCTCGGGTGTCAGCCGGACGCGCTTGGGCCGGCGGGCGGCGAGGTTGATCGGCGCCTCCTCGCCAGCCGCGCGGCGGGCCGGAAGGTTCTGGGCCGAGGTGGTGATCAAATCGGCGGGTGTGCAGTCGAGGATGTCGCAGAGGGTGGCCAGCACCGGCAGGGACAGCCGCTCGGGGGTGCCGGAGACCAGGCGGTGGACCTGGGAGGAGGACAGCGTGATGCCCCGCTCGGCCAGATGCGGCATGAGCTCGGCGACGGTGAACATGCCGCGGGCGGCCATCAGCTCGCGCAGGCGCCACCGGTAGCTGATCTGGCGGGGCATCACGAGGTCCTTCCCGGCCGCAGGGCGGCCTCGATGGTGGCGTCCAGGACGCGCCGCAGGGAGCGGGTGCGGAAGTCGGAGGAGACGCAGGTGTAGATCGCGGTGGTGGAGGCGTGATCGTGGCCGACCTGCTGCTGGACAAACAGCGGGTCGTGGCCGTCCTCGATCAGGTGGGTGATGTAGGACCTGCGCAGTGAGTGGAACTCCAGCGCGGAGTCCAGGCCGAGGGCGTCGCGGTGGGCGGCGAAGCGGGAATCCAGGCGCTGCAGCCCGACCCGCGGGCCGCGCTCGGACGGCCAGAGGGCAGGGCCGGTAGCGTGCCGCATCCCGGGCCGCACCTCGCTGATCCACTCCTCGACGGTGCCGGGCGTCCAGGTCCAGACGGTCAGCACGCTGCGTCGTTTGGGCGGCGAGCCCTTCTTGGCCTTGCCGTAGCGGACCAGCAATGTGCCGTACTCGCCGAACTCCCACCCCTGCGGGTTGCGGCCGAAGTCGGTGAGGTCGAGCATCCGGGTCTCGTTGCGGCGCAGGCCGTAGGCGTACGCGACCTTGAACAAGGCGGCATCCCGGAAGGCCGGCAGCCAGCCCTTGCGCCCTCGGCCGCGAACGCTCAGGACCTCCTCGTCTGCGTGGTCGAAGAACGCCTCCAGCTCGGGGCGGGTGAAGGCCCGGCGCTCCGGCTCGCCCTCGGCCTCGTCCGCGTGCACAGCCGCGTTCCAGTCGTAGACCACCTGCACCGGGTGGGTACCGAAGTGCCGCAGGCACTCGTCGCTCCAGCCGTAGGCAGGGTTGGTCAGGAAGTCGCAGAACTGGCGTACGGAGCCCTGGTAGTTGCGCAGAGTGGAGCGGACACAGCCGTGCACGGCTCGCAGATCGGCCGACCACTCGTCGATGTGCTGCGGCGTCCACTGCCACGGCATCGCATCCGCGTGCCGGGTGAACGAGCGGACCGTGCGCTCCTGGTCATCCACGTACCCCGGCGACAGGTTCCGGGCAAGCTGCTGGTTGCGCCAACCCTTCAACATCGCCTCGAAGACCTGCTCGTCCGGCCGCAGCAGCGGAAGACCGTCTACCAGGTGCAGCCCAGCAGACCCCGGCGCGAGTCCGTCCCCAGCCATCCACGATCACTCTCCGTCTATCGCATCTGACGCGAGAATTTCGCATCAGATGCGACCCGGGGGCGTCTTTGCAGTTCAATCGCTCGATGGAGTGAGGCCCACGCACCAGCCCAGCCTCGGCGGCTACCGTGGCTCCGTACGATGCAGGGCTCAACTGTGCTGGTGGGAAGGCTCATCCTCAGCCTCGCCCCGGCATCCAGGACAGGTGTCGCCTATTCGCATCCAATGCAATTGGCGTCGGTAGGATCAATGGAACCGTGGTTGGCGCTGAGATCGATCTTGTAGCGGCTATTCGGCTTCGGCGAGTGCCCGGTACAGCGAGGCGACCGACGGGGACTTGCCCGCGATCTTGCCGGTCTCGATGGTGAGCTTCTTGGCGATCTCGGGGACGGGGGCGCCCTTGAGCGCGAGGGCGAAGGTGAGCATGTCGTCGTTGATGACCTTGGGCCGTCCGCCGTGGTTGCCCTTCTTCGCGGCGCTGACCTGCCCTTCGAGGGTCTTCTCCCGGATGTAGTTGCGCTCGATCTGTCCAGCGACCGCGAGGACGGCGAAGAACATGGCGCCCATGCCGTTGGGGTCATAGATGCCGGTGAGCGGGCCGGTGAGGAGTACGAGCTAGATGCCGCCGGCCTGGAGTTCGGCGGACAGCGTCATCGGCTCGGCGGCGTTGCGCGCCAGGCGCTTGAGCTCGTGGACGGCGAGGATGACCGGGGTGTCCGGGGCGGCCTCCTTGAACTGGTGGGCGAGCTTGAGCGCGGCCTCCACCTTCTCCCGGCCCCGCTGCTGGCTGAGATGCGCAAGCAAGCCGCACCCGAAGATGGGCTACAGCCTCGGGTTGTTCGTGCAGGACGGCACCTCACCGTCTCCCTTTCCGCAGCCAAGCTGCGGCGTCACCATCGTCACCCACAACGGCGGCGTCAACGGCTACGGGTCCCTGATGTACAGCACGCCTGACGGCAGGAAGACCCTGACCGCCTCGGTGACCAGCGGGGACGCCGCATTCGACCCGGCAAAGGAGCTCCCGAAGGTGCAGCAGAGGCTCGTCAACCTGGTGTTCTGCGGCAGGCAGGCCGGGTCGGCTGACTGGGCCAAGCCAGCTCAGCCGAACAGCTGAGCACCGCGGACCCACACGCCTTGAGGGTGCACTCCCTGCGATCGCGCATCAGGTAGAGCGCGAACCGGACCAGGCCGAGCAGGCAGAACTGGTCGACGATCCCGTCGGGGATGAAGTCGGCTGAGGGTTGCCCGCTCGGCCGTCGTGTGCGTAGTCGTAGCGCTCGCAGCCGGGGCCGGGATGGCGGCTTCGAGTGTGCAGGGCAAGGTCGAGCCCCTGCCGCGGCGTCTGCGCATCAACGAACCCGTCCGTCCATCTGCTCAGCTTTGGCCATGCCGGTATGGGACAGCAGCCGCGCCGGACAGGAAGACAGTCACTCGCCCGGATCGGCAGTCAGCTTGTGTCCTGCTCGGGTGTACGTCACCGACGAAGCGACATACGTGATGCCTCCGACTGCGCTCAACCACGTGAATGTGCCTCCGAATTCACCGCGAACGAGCTCGTAGAAGGTTCCGCATACGAGAGCGAGCATCAGCACATTCCCGGTCATCGCTCCCGCCCGCATATTGATCACACCGCGGCGCTCGTCTTCCTCGTGCCCGCTGAGCTGGGCAGCAACGTCACTACGTCCCGCGGACAGGGTCACAGTCAGCCCATACCCGATGATGATCAGCGGCAATGCGATGGCCAATGCGGTCTCCCCACGCACTGCCATGACCACCCCCATCACCACGCCACCGACCACGGTCAGCCCCAAGACGGCCCACCGGGTCATCGCGCGGCCGGAGTTACGCGTCGTCGACATGGAAGATCTCCTCAACGGTGAGCCCGAAGTGCCGGGCGATTCGTATGGCCAGCGGTAGCGAAGGGTCGTAGCGCCCCTGCTCGATGGCGTTCACCGTCTGCCGGGAAACCCCCAGCACCGCACCCAGTGCTTGCTGGGAGAGATCCTGGGCGCCGCGCAGCCGGCGAACCTCATTTCGCATGGATGGAAAGTAAGCTTTACATCGCCACCTGTCAAAGGTGCGTTGCACCTTCAAGGCCATCCGTCACACGTCCGAGGGCTGGCGGAATCCCCTCCTGGCGCGACTTAGGCCGGCCGTTGGCTCGGCGCAAGGGACGGGGGCGTGTGGACCCCGTACTTACGGCGCAGCACCGACAGAGCAGCGAGGTAGCCGGACATGCCGTGAACACTGGGGCCGGGCGGCGTGGATGCCGAGCACAGATACACGTCCGGCAGAGGGGTGCGATACGGGTCGATCTGGGGCACCGGGCGCAGGATGCTCTGGGTTAGTGTCATGGCGCCGGATGCGATGTCCCCTCCCACGTAGTTCGGGTTGTAAGCCTCGTAAGCAGAGGCAGAGATCCCCCGTTGGGCGAGGATGGTGTCAGTGAAGCCGGGGGCGTAGCGCTCGATGCGGCTGCGTACGATCTCGACCGGGTCCCGCGTGTCCCCATTCGGTACGTGTGCGTACGCCCATACCGGCCGCTTGTCGGGCAAGCCTCGTGTGAAGTCGACTGTCATGGGGTCGACCACGAGCACGAAGGGCTCGGCTGTGGCAATGCCCCTTGAGGTAAGGGTTTCTTGGCGGAAGGTTTCACGTTGCGTGCCGCCGAGATGTACCGTCCCCGCCTTGCTGACCTCGGGGTCAGCCCAGGGGATCGGGTCGGAGACCAGGAAGTCCACCTTGGCGGCGGCCGGCCCGTAGCGGAAGCGCGCGAGGCGGCGGGTGTAGCGGACGGGCAGCCTGGCACCGGCGATCTGCACGAAGCCCTTCGGGCTGGTGTCGAGCAACACCGTTCCTGCGTGGTCGAGTTCCCTGAGATCGGTGATGTGTCGCCCGGTGTGAATCTTGCCGCCGTGCGCCGTGATGTCGTCCGCCATTGCCTGGGCGATACGAACACTGCCGCCTCGCGGAATCGGCCAACCCGTGCCATGCGCGAGGTGTCCCAGTAGCAGGGCGACCGCACCGGCGGCGAGGCTGGGCAATCTCCCAACGGCATGCGCGGCGACACCGGTGAGCAACGACCGCGCCCGCTCAGTACGGAACAGCCCAGGGACGAGAGGGCTTCCGTGGGCAAGAAGTCTCGGCGCCAGCACGAAAGGAGCGAGGAGGTCACGGGGAATTCCGCGCTGGCCGGAGAGGAACAGGTCTACGACACCGGAGCTGTGACGGAGCAGAGGCTCCATCGTTGCCCGCCAGCGAGCCCCGTCGTGGCCGAGATGCTCGCAGGTGGCATCCAGACCGCGAAATGCGAGGCCGGCGGGACTGCCGTCCAGAGGATGGGCGTAGCTGATCTCGGGGTGCAGGAGTTCCACTCCGCGGGCAGCGAGGTCGAACTCACGGAAGAACCGTGAAGCCGCAGCCATTGGGTGCACAGCTGCGCAGATGTCATGGACGACATCGCTGTCGAAAAGGGGTTTGCTGCGCAGTCCTCCGCCGATGTCCTCTGCGGCCTCGTATAGCTCAACGCTGAGTCCGGCGCGAGCCAATGTGGCTGCGGCGGCCAGGCCGTTGGGACCTGTGCCCACAACCGCTACGTCGGTGCGGCTCATGGATGCCTCGCATTTTCCCTCAGAGCTCGGCCAAGATGACGAGCAGGAGCAACGACAGAAGAGATAGTCCGTACCGGGCTGCCAGTAGAATAGTTCTGATATTTGGCGGCTGATCGCGGTCTGGTTTGGGACATCGGCGGATGCCAAACAAGAAGCTAGCAGAAAGGAGCGCACTACCCAGAGCCCACACTATTGGCGGTACAGAGAGCCAGTCACCTATACGCCTCAAGAGAATGAGGAGAACTACCCCAAAAGCGATGCCGGCGCCGAAACATATAGGGTAGATCTTCCTGGGAAATCTGCGCCAGGCTACGTAGAGAACTGGACCTGACGCTCCTGCACTGCACAGTACTGTCAGCGCTATTTGAGTCAGGTCGTGCTCAGGGTGTGGCCTTTCGGGAGTGAGACCCAGCAAGCGTTTCCCGATAGCGCCGACAGGCTGATTGGTGTTGGAGAGGACAACTACGCCCTGACGGCTGGACCTGTCGAAACCCATGTAGGAGGTGAATCCACCTGTATCGCCGTCGTGCCACGTGATCTCTCGACCTTGCACCCGGGTCGTGTACCAGCCCAGCCCGATCCGACCGGCCCCACCGGCGTCGAACCGTGGCACGACTGCTTCGGTACCTGGTGCCGTGCCACGGAGCTCGGCCAGCAATAGGCGCGCAAGGTCTTCGCTTGTCGACCAGACGTCGCCGGCGGGCGAATAGCCTGACGCCAGCCAGTGCTGCATGACAGCACCATTGGACCTATATCCCGTCGCACTGTTACGAGGTACGGAAATTTCGGAGCGCACCGTTCGAGTGTTTCGCATTTTCAACGGCGCAATCACGTACTGCTGCAAGAGCTCTTCATATGGCTTGCCCACGACGCGAGCGGCTGACTGCCCGGCAAGCGCCATACCAAGATTTGAGTACCGAAATCTCCCCGTTCCACCGGAAGACGCATTCTGTCCGGCAGTAAGCACGTCCTCTTCGGATATCCCTCGGTAGGGATCCCTGCCCAGGATTCGCAGCTCCACGCCACGCACAAACATATGGAGATTTGATGGCATCAGGTCGAGTCCGGCCCGGTGGCTGGCCAGATCCCGGAGAGTGGCCGAGCCCAGCGCCGGATCACTGAAGCGCCTATCGGGCAAAAGCTTCTGCAGGGATATGTCGAGTTGCAGACTGTTCCGGGAGGAAAGTTCAGCGAGAAGCATGCCCGTCATCGGCTTGCCGAGCGAACCGGCCTCAAAAACTGTGGACTTGTCGACTCTGGGTCGCTCGGGATTGTCTGATTCACCAATTCCTGCAAAACGAATCCGGTCGTGATTGATCACGGCTACGGCGAGCCCGCGATATCCGCGTGTGTCGCCCGCCGCCGCGCGAACCTGATCGGCAAGCGCGACGTCCCCTGTCGTCGCGCTGCTGAGAGTTGCCGGACACGGTAGGAAGAACATCCAGGAGGCGACCACGATCACGACTGTGATGCAGAGCAGGACGAGGCAGCGGCGTTGGTGTCGCCATATATGCGTCAGCCTCACGCGAGTCGTCCTGGATCCGTGCGCCATGCCTACCTCAGCTGGCATGAGCCGCCGGTTCGAGACTGCGGCGCTTATTGAATAGCTTCTGCGCCTTGCAGGCAAGGCGGCGGTAGTGCTCGTCTCCCATGATGAGCAATTCCAATGCAATCATGGTCGAGGAGAAGGTAAGGAGTCCGCTCATGTAAACGGCTATTCCCAGGTGCAGGAGAACGCCGCAGGTTACGGCGAAAGGCCGCAGGGAGCGCTTCAGGAGGAGGAACGAGAATGCAAGCTGGAAAAATACGGTCGCGTATGTCATCGCCACCACGAGGGTGGCGTGCTCGTAGACGAAGTGATTGACACCTGGCCATCCGAACTCGCCCACGCGGAGGATATAGTAGAGCGCGGTTCCGTTCTGCCAGCGTTCGCCCTGAACCTTGTACATTCCCGAAACAAGGTAAATCGTACACACCTGAAGAATGGCGGCCAGCAGGCCGGCATGATGGAGGAGTGATCCGATCCGATACCGCATTGATTCGACGTCAGGCTTCCATTGCTTCCGGCGGCGCAATCGGGCGTCGAGCGAGAAGCGAGAACCGGAATCGATAAATACGAAGAAGATGAGGACGATGACGGTTGCGTTGTCTCCGCCGTCCAGAAGCACGGGGTTCCTCTGTTGGAGGGACCACAGGAAGATGTAGTGCAGCACCGTCATCGCCCGGGTCTTCCACCCCAGCATGAACAGCAGGGCGATCACTGCGCCCGCATGAAACACCAGCTGGAACCACGTCTCGGACTTGCTGAGCGAGTACACGGAGAACACGTCATTGTTCGGTCCGCTGAAATTCTGCCAGGGCCATACTCCGTCCGGGCCCCAGAGAATGCTTCGGTGAAAATAGTCCCGAAGATAGTAGTACAGGCCGATGGCGCCCAGGATGATTCTGGTAAGAGCCGCTCCGATAAGCGCATTGCGTCTTCCGCTGAATCTCTCAAGCAGGGAGTACGCCGTCGCCTTCATGCTGACCAACGCAATATTGTTACCGGCGTCGATTCGGATTTCTTTTTCCGTCATCCTTCAACCTTAACCGGCTTCATCCACGCCAGATCATAGTAAGAAACCTTACCCTTGGCGTCTCGCGCATAACGTTGCGAGAATCTGGGAAATTCATTGGATACGATCCGCACTTGCACGTACTCGACGTCAGCCCCCCACAGCTTGCTGGCTTGAGCGCTGGCGAACGACTGGGCGAATCGTATGGCCTCGTCGCGGGAGTCTTTTTCGCTCTGACTGAGGGGCGGATTTTCGCTCCCCTTCTTGTCGCTCCGTGTCCCCTTCCCAGGAGTTTCGGTGCCCTGGTTCTTCTTTCTCATTTTTTCGAGTTCAGGGTCGCGCCAGGATTCGAGTAGCTGCGGCACGCCGGCGGCAACACGGAACTCTCTCGAAGGCCAGAAACGCTCGCCATAGAGTTTCTGCTGGACCGGTGACGTCACATCGGTCCACTCCGTGGTGGTTGTCGATCCGTCCGGCTGACGCATTTTCGCCCGCACAAGTACACCATTATCCCTGTCAATGGGGTCCGGCGCAAAGAGATGCCAGTCCTGGCCGAAGTACGGCAACATATAGGAAGTGATTTCCTCGCCATACTTTTCTTTGACCGGGTTGAGCGGCATTTCATAAAGAGCTGTCATGCCGAAATGAAAGGCCAAGACAAAAGGGATGGCAGCGCCTGTGGCCAGTAGCGCACGCCTCCTGGATCTGCTCCATTTCGCGAATGGCGCACCTTCGAGATTCGAATCTTCCACCGTTCCACTTGCCTTCCAGACGAGGCTGTGAGGCGGGCACGGCTTACGTGCCCGCCTCACAGGACTGATCAAGCAGTCTTTCTACTGTCAGTCAAAAATGCGAGACATGCCGGCCCCGCCGACCTCCGAGGAGGTAGGAATTCCACCCCGCCGGAACATCTTCTCCTGGGCCTTCGGGGCGTGCCCGAACACCTTCTTTCCACCTTCATAGACCGCGTTGCCCACAACGCCCGATGCCACGCCCTTGGCGAACTGGGCCCAGCCGCAACGGGGCTCGACGCGACCGTCACCGCCAACGACGTTCTCGGGCTTGGTGGACGCCTCCTGGAAAGCAACCGCGGTGGTTTCGCTCTTGGTGGCAGGTGCCGCAGCCGCGGTGCCTACCGTGACGGCCGTGGCGCCAACAGCCAACGCAACTCCCGCGACTACAAGCTTGACCCTGTTCATTTCTTTTCCCCTCTTTAACGATGCACTTATATTCGGAGGTTGAGAATTCACCCCCCGTGGTCATAAGTGACGCTCATGACCTTATAGGGCGAAGCGATCTTGAACAAGTGTTCGAAATCACAATTAACCGAAGCTGGGCGCAAAAAACTCGTTAAAAATGCCCGTCCGCAAATTTGTTGCGCATTAATCTATGGACGGGGCGTCGCTGATCCTGCGGATAAGTGGTGACTGGATCAGCGAGGATTTCGTGCACTCAACGAAAGGCTCGTCCTCGATACGCTGTAGCACCTGCTGGAAGTGCCCGATTCCTGACACTGAGACGTGCACCAGGGCGTCAGCATCCCCAGTAATGGTGGACGCAGATACCACTTCGGGGTGGTTCGAAAGTCCGCGTCGGATCATCTCGGGTGTTGTGTTGCGGTGGCAGTAGAGCTCGATGACTCCCTCGATCTGCCGGCTGGCCGAGTGTGGATTGATCCGGACGGTGAAGCCCAGGATCGCGCCTTCCTCGCACAGCTTGTCCACGCGACGCTTAACCGCTGGAGCGGAGCGGCCGACCTCGACGCCGATGTCCGCGTATGAGCGGCGAGCATCTCCTGACAAGGCTCGCACTATGGACTCGTCAATGTCGTTCGTCTTGCTCACGACTGGAGGATTACTCTCCCGCTGCAGCGAGCTTGGAGCGACGTCTGCCATACCCGAAATAGAACGCGAGACCCGCTGCCATCCAAATCCCGAAGACCTTCCACGTCACGGCGTCAAGGTCGAACATCCTCCACAAGCACAGGATGAAGCCAATGGCCGGGACGAGGGGAAACAAGGGGGCACGAAAGGCACGCGGCATGTCAGGGCGGGTCCGCCGCAGCACGATCACGGCGACGTTGACGAGGGCGAAGGCAAACAGGGTGCCGATGCTCGTAGCCTCGGCAAGCTGCCCTAGAGGGACTGCAGCGGCGAGGAGGCCGCAGAAGAGCGACACGATCACAGTATTGGCGCGCAGGGCGCCCGTGCGCGGGTGGACCCGGGCGAACACCCTGGGGACCAAGCCGTCCCTCGACATCGCGAAGAGAATTCGAGTTTGTCCGAACAACACGGTCAGGACCACGCTGGCGATGGCTACGACAGCTCCGGCTGCCAGCAGCACGGCCCAGAAACTCTGGCCGGTGACGCTTTTCATGATCTCGGCAAGTGCGGCTTCCGACCCTTTGAAGCCTTGCCAGGGCATGGCGCCCACAGCAGCCGCGGCCACGAGGCAGTACAGCAACGTGACGATCGCAAGGGAGAGCATGATGGCGCGCGGAAGGTCCCGTTGCGCGTTGCGCGCTTCCTCACCCGCCGTGGAAGCAGCGTCGAAGCCGACGAACGAGAAGAAGAGTGTCGTGCTGGCAGCGCTGACGCCGGCCATACCGAGCGGCATGAACGGCGCATAGTTGCCGGCCCGGATGCCCAGGAATGCCACCGCGCAGAAGAGCACCAGCGTCGCGATCTTCACGACGACCATGACGGTGTTCGCGCGGGCGCTTTCCTTCGCTCCGCCTAGCAGGAAGACCATCGCGAGCAGTACAACGAGCAAGGCCGTGAGGTTGAAGTAGCCGCCGTCACCCGGCGGTGAAGCCAGTGCGGCAGGGATCGTCACCCCGAGGGTTCCGTCCAGCAGCTCGTTCAAGTACTGGCCCCAGCCCACAGCTACGGCCGCGACTGACACCCCGTATTCAAGGATCAGACACCACCCGCAGATCCAGGCGACGAGTTCACCAAGAGTGACGTACGCATAGGAGTAAGAGGACCCGGACACCGGCACAGCGCCGGCCAGCTCCGCGTATGAGAGCGCCGAGAACAGGGCAGTCAGGCCCGCGATAACGAAAGAGAGGACGACCGCGGGGCCCGCCTCGGGTACGGCTTGACCCAACACGACGAAGATTCCGGTGCCCAGCGTCGCGCCGACGCTGAGCATCGTCAGTTGCCACACGCCCAACGAGCGGTGCAGCGAGCCCCCTTGGCCTTGGCCGCCTTCCGAGATCAGTTGTTCGACTTGCTTGCGCCGAAAGAGCGCAGAGCTTCTTGACGTGGTGGCCAGAGTGGTCAGCTCTGAACCTGGTTCCGACACGGAAGTGCCCCCGTTAACGCCGTGACCAGCAAAGATCAACGACGCTCAGCCTAAGAGCCGCCCGAGGTTGGCGTAATGCCTCTTCGTTGCAAACGTGTGGCTGATCGTTGCGCATCACAGAATATGACGCGGAATTGATGCAAATTTCAACATGATTCGATGTGGGCATTTAGTGCCAAGTCTGGGCGTGTGTGGGCGTGTCGGGCTCGGTGGGCGCTGGCTCACCTGCACCGAGTGGTGGCGACGGACGAAGGGCCCCGGGATGGCTCGAAATTGCTGGCACAGGCCCGGCAGGGGCGGGCGGTGGAGCGACGGGCGCTTGAGCCAGTAGGCGGTGCAGGTAGTCAGGTGGCCAGCGACTCCTTCAGGCACGCAGCCACAACTTCGGCCGGGTCGAGGTCTGGGGCTTCAGCGGAACTGGAAGAGGGGCAGTCGTGCACCGCCGGCTTAGAGTGACTCGCGCATCGCGGCACGTCTTCTGTCAGTCATGAGCCATCTACCGCGGGGCGAGCGTGGCTCAGCTCGCCGAGTACCAGTCCGCGTATCGGCACCCCTACCACCATTCGAAGGTTGAAATTCGGAGTATTGCGTTTTTGGTGGCCTAAATAATCTCTTGTGTTCCTGGCGCGGGGTGTGATGATCTTCGCCTCGTTCGGCTGGCGCCGATGCCCGTCAGGCGACGGGCAATTGCCTGGCAAGAATCTTGTTCGCAAAGGAACTCATGAAGATCAAAGAAATTGTCGCGGCTGTGGGCATCGCCGCGACGGGAGTCGCGTTCGCCATCGCCACTCAGGGCAGCGCGCAGGCTGTGCCGGCCCATCCGACCTTGGCAATGAAAGCGCCCACCGGGACCCAGGCTGACTGGAAGCCCCCCGTCGGGTATGTCCTTGAGCGTTCGTTCATGGGTGACGACGCCTCCTGCCGGAAGGAGGGCGACCGAGGAGTATCCGGAGCAAAGTGGCGTCGGTATGTGTGCCACGAGAAGATGGTGCAGGTCGCCGATGTTTGGACGCTTATGCAGTCCCTGTACGTCAAGAAGTGAGTCGTGACCGGGTCTGCAAGCGGTCACAGCCCACCAAGTTTCCCTTCTAGGTCATGTCCGGGCGATCACTTGCGGGTCGCGGTGGGCCGTTGATCTCCGGCATAGGCTGGGGTGGCAGAGTGAATGCCGGTGTGGGAAGCCAGACGGTTACAGCCGGCGGTTACGGTGCCGAGATAGACGTAACCGATCTTGTCGTAGCGTGTTGCGACGGCACGGTGGGTTTGAGCCTGTTGATCGCCCGTTCTACGGTGTTGCGATTCTGTACCGCTCCTTGCCGGAGCCTGGTGGCCGCCCGCTTTTGGATCCGCGCTTGAGTCGGGCGGCCCGGGAATCGGACTTCTCCAGAATCGTGGGGCGGATGCCCCGTCGCCGCAGGTACTCGCGGCACGGCCTGTTGCTGTATGCCTATCAGCCGCGACGCCGGCTGGCTTCTTGCGGGGGGGGGGCGGCCCGGACCGACTCTGGGGACCCGGATCTTCTGCCGTGTCCGAATGGCCGACCGTGCTGCGGGGGCGGTGTCACTCGCCCTGGCGTGCACGTCGGATGGCGGATGCAAGTTGTTCTACGCTGGGGGCACCGGTGGTGCGTCCGTCGGCGTCGCGGTAGATCCGGCACGAGACGCTGGCGGTGGTGTCCGGCGTGGTGCTGGGGGCGACCGCGCCTCCGCCTGGCAGGCACATCCCTTCGCGCAAGCAATCGGCGTACCGTCGGCAGCAGAGCCCGTGGCGCGCAGCGAAACTCCCCCTGCGGAAACGCTCCCGTTCCGGGGCCGAGTGCACCGCCGTGCGCATAGGCACCCGAAAGCCCCCTGATTCCCCAGCTCAGAGCGCGGGTTCGATTCCCGTCACCCGCTCCATAGTTGAGGCCCAGGTCGGAGACCTGGGCCTTGTTCGTTGTCTAGACGTATCGGACCTCTCCGCACCCTCCGCGTGCCCAACTCGCAGGAATGCCCTGCTCGGAGGACCTTTCCCGCGCCGCCTGCACCGCGTGGGCGCGAAGCACTCTCGAACCGCGAGACGCATTTCATGTGACCTGGGCCACGAGTGGGGCACCTGGGTGTGAATTTGCGCCGCCAGAGAGGCAGTTGCTGCTCTGCCCACGCCTGTGCAAACCTCAGCAGCCTGGCGTCAGCCCAGCATCGCAAGCCTTTGAAACCAGGCAGGACGAAAATGCTCGCCGGGGCGTCGGGGTCACCCGGATGCCCATGCAGGCTGCGACCCGCTCGCGCCGCGCCGATCCTGATGGCATGACGTCCAGCCGGCCGCAGGTCATCGTGCACGCACCCGACAGCCGGGGGTTGCGCGAGGTCAGCGTCGCAGGGAAGACCGTGGGTCGGGCGTGGTCACCGCGGGACCTCCGCCGGGTGCTGCGGCAGGCAGGAATGCCCGCGGACATCGACCTCGGCCATCCGGGGGAGGTCCGATGGCGGGCCGACCCGGAACTGTGGCCGGACCGCCCCTGGTGGAGGCGCGCCCAAGCCTGCTTCATGATGCTCGGGCTCTTGGCGTCCGCCGCAGTGCTGTTCCGGGTGGGGCTCTCGGACGCACTCAGGGCACTGACCTTCGGCGGGCGGGTCATGGGGGTGGTGTTCCTGACCGGCGCGCTGCTGGAGACGGTCGCGGCAGCAGCAGTCTTCGACCACTGGGGCAAGCGGGCCACCCGGTACTCGGGGCAGTGCGTACTGCTGGGCGTCGTCATCGTGACCGTCACAAGCCTGATGTTCCTGATCCTGCAGTGGGAAGGCGGCTATCACGCCGGGTTGTTCTGGCTCTGGATCGCCCTGGTGGCGTGGTCCGCCTGGGCACTGTGGGAAGTGAGCCGTCAGAAAGTCTGGCGGGGGATCCCGCACCCCAAGAGTTTCGCGACCGGAGTCGCCCTGTCGGCTCTCATCGGTTCCGCGAGCGTGGCGTACTCCGCCATGTACACCCCGTACGTCGCCCCGCCCAAAGTCCCCTTCATGACCTCCTTCGGGAAGCCGACCCTGAACGCCGCCCGCACCCGTCTGTACGTGCCGGCCCACTTCACGTTCCGCAACGAGGGAACCAGCAGCATCTTCGTCATCGGAACGCAGTGGTCGGCCACGATCTGGCCGAGCACCTTCCGCGAGAAGGGCACCGGACCATCACGGTGGCGGGACGAACTGGGCGACGGCTGGGACACCTACCGCCACGAGGACTTCAACCACCCCGTCCGCATGCTCGCGGCAGGACAGATCACCTCTGCAGGTAGCCACCTCGACCCCGGGGACGACTTCTCCAAGCAGGCCGTCATCGAAGTGCCGCTGAATTCCGGCCAAGGCCGCGTCCAGCTCTCTGCGGACATCTCATTCATACGGGCGGACCGCTGCAAACTCTCCAACAGTTACCCGCAGTCGATCGAGTACTCGTGGGACGTGGACTCCGCCGGGAGGAAGCACCTCTGGGACGCGCCACGGTGGCTCGCGAACCCGGGCGATGACCTCTTTCGCTACCGGTCGAGGATCTACCGCAGCAGCGCGATCATGAACATGATCCAGGCTCCCGAATGGGCGGCCATGTGGTGGGTGATCCCGAAATGGCATGAGGGCAAACTCTTCGCACCCGGAGACACCGTCCCCTATATGCAGGTCCACATCGCCCGCGACCCGAACAGCCGGGAAGTGCTCAACGAGGACGAGCAGGAGCCCTACGGGATGAAGACCAGGTCGACGGCGGTGGACCAACCGGTTGCCCTGCTTCGCCAGGCCGCCGAGATGCCCGGACAACACACCTAGACGCCGCCGGCACCGTCTCACTGGTCCACCGACGGACGGCGCGTGCGGCAGTCGCTCGTCCGAGGGCATGCCACATGCGAGGCCGGAATTCTAGAGCGCCGCCGTGCTGGATGTCTTGATGGAGACCTGAGTGGGCGGCTGGGCACCCGTAACGGAACGGTGCTCAGCCGCGGCCTCCTTGTCAGCGGCTGCGACGCGCCCCGCTCCCAATGCTTCGCGCACGAAGCGCACAGCGTAGAGGCCGACATAGGCGGCCGCAGCACACAGGCAGACTCCACTTGGCCGACCGGGTCCCATCCGCGCAGATGACCACGACGAGGAGCGTGGCGAGCTGCCCGACGGCGTTCACCACGGTCCAGCAAGAGAACGCCCAACACCTCGACAAAGGCCCATGCTCCACGAGTACGTCAGTCGCCAGCGGTGAGCTGAACCAGCGGCCAGACGACAACGATGCTCTCGACGACCTTCGGCAGTGATTCTGCGGCTGGATTTGCCCCAGTCCCCTCACCAGTGGCAACGAGCCGGCGGATCAGTAGCCCTGTTGCGGGGCTTCTCCATATACCTGGGAGCTCTTACCGAAGCCGACGGTGCTGCGCTTCCTATCCCGTCAGCGTCGGCTGAGCCATCCACAATGAAGTCCACTGTCAGACCTCGCTGGTAAACAAGGGAATAGGGTCATACGTTTGATTCAAGGGGTGGCTCATGTACAACGCTCAGGTCCTAGTCGACACTGACATGCACATTCCGCAGGCACTATTCCCCCCTCAGCCTCGTCCCCTTATCCTCACGATCACACGACGGGGAGGGGCGCCAGTGGCGGCAGAGGCGACGAGCTGGCAGAAGGAGCAAGTCAGCCGTGCTTATGTGCATGCGCTCGCCACGCAGGGCGGCTACACGATCTGCGACTGGAATGTCGACAAGGACGGCGTCGACGTCACCCTTCGCTCACGCGGTCTGATGGTGGATATCCAGCTCAAGTGCACGCAGAGCCCGCGTGCCGTCCGCGGCGGTTACAGCTTCGCGCTCGACGTCGAGACGTACAACAAATTACGCGACCCAGAACGCTCTGCCCCCGGCCACCTCGCGTTGCTGATCGTCCCGCCGGACATCGGCCGCTGGGTGACCCACCAGCCGGAATCGATCGTCCTGGCCTGCCACGGCTACTGGGCCTCGCTTCAGGGTATGGCCGAGGCGAAGAGCAATGTCACCACGGCGATCCATTTGCCCGAACACCAGCCGCTCACGGTGAAGGCCATGGGCACCATGTTCGACGCGGCGCGCCGCATGACCAACGCCGCTGGCTGGGGGGTGAACTGACGTGATGCACAGCAAGCTCGACTTCGCTCCCGAGGAGATCCGCAGCTACCTCAAGGTCACCGGCTGGTCCCCTGTGTCCGGCGGGGCCCTCGCCGAACTGTGGAGCCTGCCCGGGCCAGCCGAAGAAGTCGTTCTGGTCCCGATGAAACCCGGTGCCCCAGACTTCGACAAGCGGACCCGCATCCTCGTGGAGGATCTGGCCCGGATCGAATCTCGGACGGTGCACGCCGTGCACTCCGCCATCGCGACCGTCTACCACGATGTCACCGACCTCAGGGCCTCCCACCCGTCCCTGAGCGACGGCTCCATTCCGCTAGAGGCTGGGTACGAGCTGTTCCTCTCCGCCAGGCGCCTGCGCGTGGCTTCGGCAGCGGCGGCGATCCGTCGTCAGGGTCACTTCCGTAACTTCCCCACCCGGGCCCGCGACCAGGCCCGCGAGGTTCGACTGGGCCAGACTCGCCGCGGCTCGTACATCGTTCCCATCATCAGCCAGGCCCGCTCTCCAGAAGACGTATACGCACCCCAGCAGGAGCACATCGACATCCAAGTCGAGGAGACGCTCTTCGACCGGCGTGTCACCGCCACTATGTCCCGTGCCCTCGGTGTGCTGGAGGAGATGGTCGGCGCCGAAAGGGAACCCACGCCCAGCGAGATCGCCGACTCGGTCGGCGAGGGCGTCTCATACGAGCTGTGCCAGGCGCTCAGCAAAGTGGTCAAGTCCGACTCCGTCGCTGCTCTGGACATCACCTTCAATTGGTCTCAAGTGGCCGCCCCACCACCCGGTTCCTCGCCTCACGTCGAGTTCAACGAGGCCGCAATCAACATTGTGAACCGCGTCTCAGACCACCTGAAAACCCAGCTCTACACCCACGAGCACATCATCTACGGCGTCATCACCGACCTCAGCCGACGCCCCGAGGACGAGACCGGCCGGGTAGGCATTGAAACGCTGATCAAACGGCGCCGCAGGACGGTCTGGATCGACCTCCCTGACAGGAACTACCACCAAGCGGTCCGCTGCCACGACCTAGGCGTCCCGGTGCGCGTCCGGGGCGTACTCAGCAGCCCACCTGGCGGGCACGCCACCATGGAAGTCAGTGACTTCGGCCCAGACCCGTCGCTGGGCACGAACGAGTGAACACCTGGGCAGCAAGCCACTTCGAGATGAACTGGCGTACGCCAACGCACGAGGACTCGCCGTCAAGCTCTGCGCGCGTCGCGTATAGAACCGGGCGCCTCGCATCCGCAAATCAGAGGCTGGAGCCCTCCACACCTCGCAGCTTCCTCGCCATCGAGGACCGCTCGAATCGGCGCACAGAGAGCTGCCTGCACGCGTGCCCTTTCCGTGCCCAACACAGCGGTCAGTCACGGTCACTAACGGTGTTGCGCGAGTTCGATTCCCGTCACCCCATCCAGGCAGAAGCCCCAGGTCGGAGATCTGGGGCTTGTTCATTGTCCAGAACATTTTCGGGGTGCGTGCCATCCGCGCGCCACAGCCAGCACGTGACAAGCACTCCCCCTCTGCCTCCTGGGAGCCGATTGGGAGCCGACCCGCTCCCCGAGCCCTCCCGGCACCACGCAAAACCCACCGATCCCAACACCCTGACCTGCGGAATCGTCAAACAGGCAGGTGTTGCTCCTGACCGAACCTCGTTCGGGACGAAGAGGTCGTGGGTTCAAATCCCGCCACCCCGACTGAAGGAACAACAGGTCAGGGGCCTGATCCACTTAGTGGGTCGGGCCCCTGACTCGTTCCCGGTGATCGTTTGGGAGAAATCCGGGAGAAGATCTTGGTCGGCTTCTCCCAGGCGGATGGCCTCCGTTGAGCCGCGACCCACACTGCGGGTCTCGCCGACCCCTATGCGTCCGCGAATCTGATCCGAGGGCAGGCGGCCGACCCAACCCGATCCTCGGTTGGGCCATGCAGCTTCCTGGCCTCATCAACGGGGGCAATCTGGGGCGGGGCGATCTCGCTGACAACGAATGGGCTCGGCTGGAGCCGCAATTGCCAAGGAACGCTGGTCGGGGCGGGCGTTGGAAGGATCACCGGCACCGATCAACAGAGTCGTATCGACTGGTCCCTGGCGAGTGTGGGCGGCGGGTTGAGCACGAAGATCCACTTGGCTGGTGAAGGCGGGCTGCGGCCTCTGTCCCTGCTGGTTGCGCCGGGACAGTGGGGGGCGCGCCACAGATGATTCCGGTCCTGGACCGAGCGTGTGTACCCCGCTCCGGTGGCGGACACCCACGCACACGGCCGGACGACGTGAGCGGCGGCAAAGCGTACAGCTCCCGCCGCAACCGTCGTTACCTTCGCCGTCGGCAGATCACCATCCCGGAACCGGAGAACCAGCGGGCCAACCGTCAACGGCGAGGAAGCCGAGGCAGCCGGCCTGCGGGGTTCGAGCACGAACGGCCCGTGGTCGAGGCGATCCGGCAGCGGTTCATCAAGGCGCCAAGCAGATCGTGACAGGGAACGCGGGCCTCACGACGCTGCGTCGCCGGTCGTTCCCACCGCGCACCGGAAGCGTGCGGTGACCGTCCGCGGACGGCAACGGGCGGGCGGTGTGACGGCAGCAGGGAAGCGGCCGCACAGCGGAACGGCGCCACCTGTTCTGTGCATCGTCGACCTGGCAATTGGGGGGGGACCCTTTGCGTCGGCTGCTGAGCGGTATAGGGGTACAGGGGTTTAGGGGTATGGAGGTGTAGAGGTACTACGCCGTTGCTGGTGTGGCGGCCGGCGGGCGGGTTGGCCGCAGGAAGAGCGAGAGAACCGGTACCAGGTACAGCGCCCAGAAGACTGCCTGGAGCACGCTCGGGTTCGGCTGGAAGTTGAAGATGCCCTTGAGGAGGGTGCCGTACCAGCTGTCCGGCGGGATCGTCGCGCTGATGTCGAACAGGCGGTTGTCCAGGCCGGGCAGGATGCTCGCTTCCTGCAGGTCGTGGACGCCGTACGCGAGGACGCCGGCCGCGATCACAACCAGCAGGGCGCCGGTCCAGGTGAAGAACTTCGCGAGGTTGATCCGCAGGGCGCCGCGGTAGAACAGCCAGCCGAGCACGGCGGCCGTGAGCAGGCCGAGGACGGCGCCGGCCAGCGGGCGGGCTCCGTCGTCCGTGGCCTGCGCGGCGGACCAGACGAAGAGAGCGGTCTCCAAGCCCTCGCGGCCCACGGCGAGGAAGGCGGTGGCCACCAGGGCGCCGGTGCCGATGGCCAGGGCCTCGTCCAGCTTTCCGTGCAGCTCGGCCTTCAGGTGGCGGGCGGTGCGTCGCATCCAGAAGACCATGGTGGTCACCAGGCCCACGGCGAGGATGGACAGGCCGCCGCCGAGCGCCTCCTGGGCCTCGAACGTCAGCTGGGTGGAGCCGAATTGCAGCACCGCGCCCATGGTCAGGCTGAGGGCGACCGCGATGCCCACGCCGAGCCAGATCGGCGGCAGCTTGCTCCGGTTGCCGGTCTTGACCAGGTAGGCGACGAGGATGCAGACGACGAGGGTCGCTTCGAGGCCCTCGCGCAGGCCGATCAAGTAGTTGGCGAACACGCGGTCTCCTTAAGACGTGGTCGTCAGGTGGCGTCGAGCCAGGAGGGCAGAACCTGCTGTTGTCGGCAGGTCAGGGCTGGCTGTTGAGGAAGCCGATCAGGCTGGCGCCCCACCAGCCGAGCTGGCTGACGGAGGCGGCCACACCGGACTGAATGCGCAGGGGACGAGGCACCCCGGCTTCTCCGCACTGATCGAGGCGCTGCCCGAGCCAATGGGCGTAGAGGCCGTTGAGGGTGATGGCCAGCACGAGTCCGAGCTTGAGCTGGGTCAGCGGCGATGCCAGGTCCGGTCGGAGGAACAGGCCGGTGACGACCAGCCCGGCCAGTCCGAGCCAGATCGGGACCTGCAGTGCGCAGGCGGTGCGCAGGACATCGGCCAGCCGTCGTCGTCCGAGCATCCACAGCACGGCGAACCAGTCGACGGCGAGCACGGAGCCCAAACCGACGACGAGCGCCACGAGATGCAGGAAGCGGGCGGCCATCTGCAGCGGCGGGTCGGCGTGGAGGTGACCGGCCACCCAGCAGGCCGCCGCCAGGGCGGCGCAGCTCAGGATTCCCAGGGCGGCGAGCGCCCAGACCGGTGTGGGTGGGTTTTCGCGGGCTCCACCGCCGTCGGCAGGCGCGGCCCACCCCGGCACCCCGGGGCTCAGGGGAGCCGGAGCGGCCGTCGGCCTGTCGGTGGTCGGTGCCACCGGTCAGTTCCCCGACTTGAGTTCCACGTTGCGGAAGGTAGCGGTGGTCTTCTCGCTGAGCGCGGGCTTCTCACCGCTGCCGCCGTGCCGCAGGAACGTCGGCCGCTGCAGCGTGGCGCGCAGGGTGTACTTGCCGTTCTTGGGGATGGAGAAGTTGTTGGCGTAGTGGAAGAACTCGGCGTAGTAGAAGTTCAGGTCCTGGGCCTGGACGACCTTGCCCTTGTCGTCGATGACCTCAAGGCGGATCGGCACATCCGGGACGATGCGGCCGGTCTTGGCCTCCATCGGAATGATCTCGATGTGGTGGGTCTCGTCCTTGGCCGGTGCACGGTTGACCAGCTCCGGGTCCATCATGTGCCCGGCGTGCTTGCCGCCCTTGCCGCCCTTGGCCTCGAACCACGGCTCGGCCGCCTCGACGATGTAACCGACGCGGTACTCGCCGGCCTTGGTCTCGCCGCCGTTGGCCGCGATCTCCGCCTCAAGCACGGTGTGCTGGTGCGCCACACCGGCCGGTGCGGTCTCCTTCGCCTGGCCCTTGGCGGGACCGTTCTCCGCCTTGCCAGAATCGGCGCCGCCGCAGGCGGTCAGGGCGAGGGCGAGCGGGACGGCCAGAGAGAGCGAACGCAGCGGGAATCTGGATCTAGGCATGGCTGGAAACCTTCGGTAGGAAGTAAGGCGAGGCGAACCTAAGCTCCTGATGTGCGCTCGTCAACCCATCCCGTGATGCGGACACCCATCACATAACGGACACTGGAGACGGTTCTGCCCTGGCCTCAAGGAAGTTGAAATGCCATCAGCAGAGGTTGAGGTTCACCCAGGGGCAGCGGGAGGGTCACTATCTGGACAGCAAGGCCGTCCTCCCCCCTACACTGCGCCCGCCTCCGTTACCCCGTCGTATCGCACAAGGAGCCCGCCGTGCCCCACCGCCTGACCCGTCCTGCCACCATGGCCATACTTGCCGTCGGCCCCCTCGCGCTTCTGACCGCCTGCGCCGAGAAGAGCGGCGACGGCGGCGGCGCGAAGTCGGGAGCCATCACGGTCCAGGCCACAGATGACACCTGCAAGCTCTCCCGGACATCCGCTCCAGCCGGGTCCATCTCGTTCAAGGTCGCCAACGAGGGCAGCAGGATCACCGAGTTCTATCTCTACGGCCCGGACGACAAGGTGGTCAGCGAGGTCGAGGGCATCGGCCCCGGCACGTCCCGCACGATGACCGTGAAGGTCAGCAAGGCCGGCTCGTACACCACCGCCTGCAAGCCGGGAATGGTCGGCAACGGTATCCGGGGCGACTTCACCGTGACGGCAGAGAAGCGCCGCGGCTGAGGCTCCGCCCGCCCGCCGCCACCACACCGCGGCGGCCGTTCCCGCGACACCGCGGAATGCGTGGGGCACGGAGGACATCCGTGCTCAGGAGTCCCACCCCATCATGGCGGGCGCCTGAGGGCTGCCTGACGGGCGCCTGACGAACAGCGAAGGGCCCGTGCGACATCGAGTCGCACGGGCCCCATCGCCGGCTATCCACTCATCGGTCAACTACCTGCTCAGAACAGCCCCTTGTAGCCCTGCCAGCCGGTCGTGATCTGCGCGCGGCCGCTGAACGACCCCTTGCCGTCACCGCTGTTGCGGTAGACGTTGCCGCTGGTGTCGCGGGAGACAAGGTCCGTCTTGCCGTCGCCCGTGATGTCGCCGACACCCACGATGGCGTTGTAGGAGGAGCCCCAGTTGGTGAAGACCACGACCCGGCTCTTGAACTGCCCGTCCGCCGTGCCGTCATAGCGGTACAGCGTCCCGTCCGTGTGGCGGGCCAGCAGGTCGCCGTGGCCGTCACCGTTCAGGTCACCGGCCCCGACGAGATGGGTGTACGCCGTCCACGCCGTGCGGATCTTCGTACGCGCCTTGAAGCCGCCCGTGCCATCGTCCGCGTAGAGGTAGACGTCCCCGGTGGATGACTGCCGGGCAATCAGGTCGGTGCGCCCGTCGCCGGTGAGGTCACCGGGCGCGGTCAGCAGGTTGTACTGGTCCCAGCCCGTGCCGAGGACGGTGTGCGCGCTCGACGGGGTGTAGCCGCCGCCCGCGCATTTGCCTGTGTAGCGGCGGAGTTCGCCGCCGGGCATCCGGACCAGCAGGTCGTTGCAGCGGTCCTCGCCCATGTCGCCGAACGGGACCGCGACCGTGCCGGCCGGCCAGCCGCTGCCCGACGCCTTGGTGTCGAAGGCCCCCGTACCGTTGCCGTAGTGCGTGGTCAGGTAGCCGGACGAGCTGAGCGTCAACAGGTCGCCGGAGCCACCGTTGAGGTCATGGAAACCACGCATGCCGCCGGTCAGGCTGAACGTGCCGGTCAGCGACAGGGCGGCGCCGGAGCCGTCTTCGGGGGCGGCGCTCAGCTGCCAGGTGTAGGTGCCGTCGGCAGCCCAACCGCCGGAGTCCGTACGGCCGTCCCAAGTGGTCTTGAGAGCCGCGCCGCTGCGTGTGGGGTCGAGCGTACGGACGACCTTGCCCGTACGGTCCTTGAGGGTGACCTTGGCGCCGGTGGCGGGCTTGGAGAGCTGCCAGGCCGCCTGCCACGTCGGCGCGGTGGCGGACTTCAGGTTCACCGACGTCCCGACCCGCGACTCGATCTTCGTCAGCGGGGAGGTCGGCACCCCGGGATCGAAGATCTGGAGGTCCTTCCTGTTGTCCGCGAGGAAGGCGATGCCGGTGCCGAAACGGTCCGCGTCGAGGTACTTGCCCGACGCCCACTCCGGCGTCTGGGCGATGGTCTTGGTCGCGTCCCCGATGGGCGTCACCAGCAGCCGCTGGTTGTCGGTGTCGTGGGTGAGGACGTAGCCGTCACCGAGCGTGCCACTGTAGGGCCCGCGCCACTGCTCCTCGGACACGCGGTCGTACACACCGTGGCCGCCCGAGATGTTCAGCTTGCAGTCCCAGGACACCCAGCGGCCGACGGCCTGTACGTCCACCGGGACGCAGTCGTCGCCGGTCTGCACCGTTTCGGTCGCACCGCTCTTGAGGTCGAGGGACGTGAGCGTGCCCGCCGTCTCGCCCGCCCGCCAGAGTTTTGTGCCCCACACGGCGAGTCCGCCGCGGCCCTTGTAGGCGCGGATCACCTTGGCGCCGCCCGTGGCCTCAAGGTCGACCACGTACTGGACGTCGCTGTCCTGGCGCTGGCGGTCGCCGAAGACCACGTAGCGGCCGGAGGCGGCGGTCACCCAGGTGCGGACGTCCGCCGGCAGCTGCTCGCCGGTCGCCGGGTCCGCCGGCTGCACCGCCGTCTTCTTGCCGCCGGGAGCCACCACCTCCAGTGCGTAACGGCCGTCCTCGCCCTTGGCGGTCAGCGCGTACCGACCGTCACCGGTACCCGTGACGTATGCGGCGTAGAACTCCTTCTGGGCGTCCCCGGTGGCCTGCGGATCGGGCTGTGCCAGCAGCGAGCGGTCCCCCGCCTTCGGCGTCGCGCCGAGCGTGATGTCCCGCTGGTAGAGGGAAGCGAGGTAGTTGCTGTCCCGCTCCGTGGTCACCAGCTGTCCCGCGGTCAGCGAAACCTCGTCCACCGCCGCGCGCTTGACCGCCACATCCCGCAGCTTGGTCAGCGCGAGGCTGCCGTCGTCGGCGGCCATCACCTTGCGCACGGCCCAGTCCTGCGCCGAGTCGCCACCGGTGACGATGACGCCGCCGCCGGGGACTTGGGCCATCTCCGCGTGCGCATGCGGCAGCAGCGTCCTGGCCTCGCCGCCGGCGAGCGGGACGGCCTTGAGCGGCTCGCCCCGGCGCTGGAGCAGATCGCCGTCCTTCTCCGGCGCGTCCCAGGTCGTCAGCAGCGAATCGCCCACGAGCCCGATCCGCGCGGTGCCTTCGCCGCCGGCCGGCAGCGTCACCTTGGTCTCCGGGCCGTCCAGGGCGTCCCGGCCCAGTACGCGCACGGTGGTGTTCCCGCCCTCGGGCGAGTACCAGGCGAGGCGCGTGCCGGAGAACACCACACGGGCGCCGGCTCCTCCGGTCGCGCCCGGCAGGACCGGCCGTACGCTCGCCGACTCCAGGTCCAGCAGGCCGACGCCATGGGTGCCGTCGGGCGCCGCGTACCAGATCGCCACCGAGCGGGTGTCGCCGCCGAGCACGGTGTCGTACCGCTCCACCCAGCCGTTCAGGCCGGTGACCGGGGTGTCGGACAGGCCGTCGGCCGTCTTCCGCAGGATGTGCAGGCCGTTGATCGCGCCGCCCTCATCCCGGGTGGCGGTGAGCACGGCGTCGCCGAAGCTGCCCTTGAAGAGCTGTCCGGCGGGCAGGGTCAGGGTCGTGGACGTGCCCGCCTTCATGTCCTTCAGCGTCACGCGGTCCGTGAAGGACGCGCTGACGATGTCGGAGGCGGTGGCGGTGACGGTGTCCGAAGCGGGGCCGGCGAATGTGCCGCTCCCGCCGTACGTCGTCCACTGGTAGTCGCCCATCGCGGCGGCCGTGGCCGACTCACGCCGCTCCAGGACCCCCGTGGTACCGGCCCCGTAGACCGGGTTGCCGGTCGGCGCGTAACGGTCGGGCGCCGGGATCACCAGCGGGGCCGACTCGGCCTGAGCCTGGGAGAGAAGAATCGATGCGCCTCCGGCCGCGAGACCGAGCGCAACGGTCGCGGCGATTCCGCCGCGTATGAGGGTACGTCTATGACCTGGTTTGTGGCGTGCAGCCACGTCATACCTCCAGCTGAGGGGAGAACGAGGGCGGCCATGCATCGCGGAATGGGGGTCGTCGCGGCGCCAGCCTCTCGAAAGCTGAGGGAAGGTAACACGGCTTGATCAGCCACGTCGATGCAAGTCGACACAGGCAACCGCTCGTTCGGCACGCGTTGCCCAATAACGCCGACGCATGATCCAAGGGCTCATCGTGGGCTCAACGTTGGGGCCATGAGACCGCCGGAGACGTAATCGACCGAAGCGTCCTCGCTCTCTTGCGACACCCCGACCAACTGGCCGCACTCCGCAGCGATCCACCGCTCCTGCCCAAAACCGCGCACCCGCAGTGACCTGCATCACTTTTCGCGATAACGCTGTGATGTTTCACCAACGGGCGGCGCTGGATGCTTTGGGCCGCATGTGTGGCGGCTGCGCTCAAAGCTATGACAAGGGGTGATGAGAGTGGCTATGCGTGCAGCACGTCATCGGCGTTCGGTGAAGGCCCGCGTTATCGCCGGGGGGTCCGCCGCCGTGGCGGTGGGGATCGCAGTAGCCGTGGCGGTAACGATGCCTGCCCAGGCCGCGTGGTCTTCGGCGTGGAAGGTGTCCGCCAGTGGCTGGACAGCCGACGATTCACCCCGGGTCTCGGTCGACCGGCAAGGTGATGCCCTCCAGGTCTGGAGAGCCTGCGACCCCGCGACGCCGAGTTGCTACTACCAGATTCAGTCCAGGACCAAGCGTGCCGACGGGACGACGGGTTCGATCCGCAACCTGTCACCCCTGGGGGCCTCGGTGTCCTGGCCGGAGGTCGACTCCGACGACACCGGCGACGCCGCGGTGGCCTGGGAGCAGGACGGCCACGTCGTGGGCCGGCGGGTCTCGGCCTCCGGCAGCCTCGTCGGCTCCACACAAAAGCTTTCCACCTCGGCGCCTGCGACCAACCCGGTGGTGGCTGTGTCGCCGGGCGGAACGGCGCTGGTCGCCTGGTCGGAGAGCCGCGGCGGAAGCTGGTACGCCGTGGCGCGCCGACTCAAGCTGGACGGCACGGTCGGCTCGGCGATCACCCTTGGTTCGGGCTCGGCGGAAAAGCCGGGCATCGGCGTCGACCGCAACGGCCACTTCGTCGTCGCATGGGTGCAGGGTTCCACCGTCGCGGCCAAGCGCATCACGCCGGATTCCGTCTCCTCGACGAAGGTGCTCACCTCGTCGATCGCGTCGTACGCCGGATTCGGCATGGTGCGGGTCGGTGTCGACCGCGACGGTGACGCGGTCATCAGCTACCGCTCCGGTGGCGGTACCCGCCCTCAGCTGTGGGCTTCGCGCTGGAGCCGGACCGGCACGCTGGGAAGCCCTCTTCGCATCTCGTCGTCCACGGACAACGTGGGCGTCCACCACTCCCTCGCAACCGATCTCGACGGCGACTCGATGCTGGTGTGGACCCGGTGGAACAGCAGCAGCCGGCTTGAGATGCTCGGGCGGCAGCTGTCCGCAGGCGGCACCCGCGGAACCACCACCGTCCTCGGGCTCAACGACCGGCCCGACATCGCCCTCGATGACGATGGCGACGGCATGCTCGTCTACCAGACGCCGAGTTCTCCGTACTCGGCGCAGCAGGTCGGCGCTCGCCTGATCAGCCGCTCCGGTTCCTTCGGAAGCTCGAAGACGCTGACGTCGGACGGTCGGGTGCCCCAGGTGGATGCCCGTCCGAGTTACCGCTTCACCGCGCTGTGGCAGCAGGTTTCCTACCCGTACTCGATCAACGCCGTCGCCGGCCCGTGAGATGAGGATGCGTCGCCCTCGTACGGCCGACTGCGTGATCGTTTGAGATCACCAGAACCGCACGGTTGTGCTCAGGCAGCGTCCGAACCCCTTCGACTGCCACATTCCCATAGGGGCGTTTTACTGCCCCGGACTACGCAGCAGCCAGGTACTCCAGGTGCCGTTACTCGCGGAGTTCCGGAGGAACAACCCATCCGGCCGTTAGCGCTCAGGCTCCGCGACGGGTACGGGTGAACCATGGCTGGCACCTTCACCACCCGCACGATCAACATCACAACCGGCTCCACCGAGACCCTGCACGACCTCACGAACACATGCTCCGCGTTCCTGCGCGAGGCCGCTCACGGGCAAAACGGACTGCTGAACATCTTCACCCCCCACGCGACGTCCGGCCTGGCCGTCATCGAGACCGGCGCGGGCAGCGACGATGACCTGTTGGCGGCCCTCCGCGACATTCTTCCCGCGGACGACCGCTGGCAAGGCCGCCACGGCAGTCCTGGCCACCGCAGCGCCCACATGCTCCCGGCTCTGGTCCCACCCCACGCAACGTTGCCCGTAGTCGACGGTGAGCTGGAGCTGGGGGCCTCGCAGTCCGTCGTACTGGTGAACACCGACCGGGACAACCCAGAACGCCAAGTCCGGCTGTCATTCCTCAGCTGACCACACGGCCCTGCAACTGGTCTTCGCCCCCTTGACGAGGCAATTCTCCGGCCGGCCACCCCAAGCTGTCCTGTGCCCAGATCGAACGCCTCGAAGAGCGTGACCATGGCCTCGCTCGGCGGGAGCCGCAGGGCCAGTTCCTCGGCCAGGCAGCTCAGCGACGGAAGGCCCCTGGGTGAAGCGCGTGGTCATACCTTGCAGCTCTCCACAGTCCATTCGGGCGCTGAGCCCTTGCCGATCGAGGGTCGGATTACCCAAAAAGCACCTTATGCCGGGTATGCAGCTCAGGCATAACATGGTGAACGGGTCGGCCCCGGTGTGTAGACATCGGGGTCTCGCGCACTGCCGGCGCGACGGCAGGGAACGAGCGGATCCTGGCGCGCATGTCGGCCGAGCAAGTGCACCGAAGCCCGGCACCAGGCTGCCCTGTGACCCACTCATCGGAGACCGCCGACTCGGCAGATGAAGGCGAATTCAGGCTGGTCAGGCGAAAGGGCAAGGCTATGGCGGAGGGTGATCGGCAGCCTGGCAAAGACACGGTGGACCGGTCGGAGGGGTTCGGCGAGCGGCTGCTGGGGGTGCTCCTGGACCGGGCACACGAGATGCCGCCGCAGCTGATCGCCCCGCTGATCGCGGAAGAGGTGGCCAGGGTCGGTGGCCGGGATGTCTCGATCCTCCTGCAGGACTATGCGCAGCTGCTACTGATGCCGCTGCCGGGTAGGCGTCTGGCCGTCGGCGAGCCCGAGCTGATCGGTGACTCCCACGCCGGCAAGGCCTTCCTGAACGCGACCCCCATCGAGGTACCACAGGCTGACGGCGTCCGGATGTATCTACCGTTGCTGGACGGCAGTGACCAGGTGGGAGTGCTGGCCCTCACCCTGGAGACCGTCGATGACGACGAGCGGCGCCTGCTGCGCAGGCTCGCCGGCCTGATCGCCGACATTCTGGTCACCAAGCACAGCTACACCGACCAGTTCTTCCTCACCCGGCGCCGCGCACCCATGAGCGTGGCTGCGGAGATCCAGTGGTCTCTGCTACCGCCGCTGGCAATGTCCGTACCGCAGGTCGCGGTGGCCGGAATCCTGGAGCCCGCCTACAACGTCGCCGGCGACAGCTTCGACTACGCACTCAACGACGAAATCCTGCACGTGGCCGTGGTTGATGCGATGGGCCATGGCTTGAACGCTGCCACCATGGCCACCGTCGCCATCGGCGCCTACCGGCACTCCAGACGTGCCGGCATCGACCTGTCCGAGATCTACGCGTTCATGGACCAGGCCATCGCCGAGCAGTTCGGGCCCGAACACTTCGTCACCGCGCAGATGATGCGCCTGAACATCGCAACGGGCCACCTGCAGTGGGTCAACGCGGGCCACCCCGCACCGCTGCTGATCCGCAACCACCAGGTCCTCCGCCAACTGGAGGGCCCGACCACCCTGCCGGTCGGCCTCGGAGGAGAAAAGCCCCAGGTCAGCGAGCAGAGACTGCAACGCGGCGACCGGGTGCTGTGCTTCACCGACGGCCTGATCGAGGAGCACCAAGCCGGCGAAGAGCAGTTCGGCGAGCAACAACTCATCCACTGGGTCAACCACATCGAGCACGCAGAGGAGGGAGTGCGGGCAGTGGTGCGATCGCTCTCCCACAGACTGAAGGAGGAACGGGGCGGAAGCACCAGTGACGACGCGACCCTCTTCCTGATCGAGTGGCGCGGGGGCGCCGCCGACCACCTCGCCGTACTGGACTGAGCCGGTACTCGCATCATCGTTGACGGAGCCGACAGCGCGCCGGCCGCTGCCTTGCCACACAAAGCCGGCTTACGAGCCCTGCCTGCCTGGAACGCGGCCCGTCCGCTCGTACCGGACGGCCCCCGCCTACGGCGTACCCTCAGTTCCTTTCGGCGCCGGTCAGTTGGGCAACCGGCGGAGCGGCGAACTCGGGCTCCGGAGGCTTGGGGGCGCTGGGTACCGGACGGCTCCGGCGAGCCGTCAGCAGGCGCATTGCGGGCATCTCCCACCAGCGGTAGATGGCCCAGGCGAGCAGCAACGTCAGCACCGCGAAGGCCGCGGCGAGCGCGGACGCCGTCCAGCCGTCCCAGGACCTGTCGTGGCCGAGCATGTCGTGGCCGATCCGCAGCACCGTCTGATGCACCAGGTAGAAGGCGAAGGACACCTCGCCGAGCCAGACCATGGTCCGGCTTCTCAGGGGCGTGTGCCGGCCCTCCAGATCCGACATCACGACGGCCGGGATGAACAGCGCCAGCGGGATGACGGTGATCGCTGCCAGGCCGAACAGGACGGGAGACCAGATGGCCGCGACGTAGCCGGCCACGAGCAGGCCCGTGGCCCAGCCCAGGGGAATCCGTACCCAGTGGCCGCTGCTGACCAGCTTGGCCAGCGCTATACCCAGCAGGAACTCCAGGCAGCGGGACACCGGAAACGCGTAGACCAGCCAGTACTGGCTTTCGGAGACTCCGCTGGCGACATCGGGATGTGACACGTCGAGCGGCATGTTCGGGTGATCCGGCAGGAGTGTGGCGATCACAGGCATCAGCAACACACCCGCGATCGTCACGGCGACCACCGCCCGCTGGCCGACGTGGGACAGCCGCCCGACGAGCCGTGCCAGGAACGGGAACATGAGATAGAAGAAGAGCTCGCAACACAGCGACCAGCTCGGCCGGTTCACGCTGAAGAAGAAGTCGAGTCGCGGAACCCATGTCTGCACGAGTGCGAAGTTGGCGGCGGCGGAACCCGCATAGAGCTCCTCCCCGAACAGAAGCAGGAGCGGCACCGTCAGGAGCCAGAGCAGCAGATGGTTCGGGTAGATCTTCGCAAAGCGCCGACGCCAGAACTCACGGGCGGATCTGCCTGGTTTCGACGACCAGGTGAGCACAAAGCCACTGAGGACGAAGAAGAACGAGACGCCGACGCCACCGGCCGGGTTGAAGATCTTCGACAGAACCTGACCGGTGCTGTCGTCGTACAGCCTCTCAGCGCTCAGATGAAAGACGAAAACAAGTACGGCGGCCACGAATCGCAGTCCGGTCAGTGACGGAAGCCGCGCGTCTGTGGCCTTCTGTGGTTTCCCCATTTATGACTCCTGATTAGTGGGCTTGTGGACTGTTCACGGTGCTGCCTGCCCGACACGGGCACCGCCGCAGGCAGGCAGCACCGACAGCCGTCAACGGGCTACGCCCGCACCATCCTTGAGGCCGATCACCGGTACGGATTCGGTCGCCTTCCGTACACGCAGCGCACGGTGAATCCACCAGACCGAAAAGACGGAGAATGCGGACAGCACCACCGCCGAAAGCGGCACCGAAATCGGTCCGGCCCATTCGATGAACTGTCCGACGAGCGGCGGGAATGCAACCCCACCCACCATCGCCGGCGCCATGACGTACGCGGTCGCGTGACGAGTCCCCACCGGACTCGTGTTGAGCCATGCCAGCATGGTCGGCAGGATGGGGCCGATGAAGAATCCAGCCGCGGCATAGGCGATGGGTGCCACCGCCCCGAGCGGAGCGACGAGCAAGCAGATACCGCTGCCCACGCAGCCGGCCATGACCACCTTCGTGGTGGACCAGCGCATCGTGGCGGGAACGGCGAACACCCGCCCGATCGTCATCAGCAGCCAGTAGCCGGAGGTGGCTGTGGCAGCGAATGCCGGGGTGTACCCAAGGTTCTCCAGATGGGTCGGTTCCCAGCCTCCGACGCTCGCCTGGACGGCGAGGTGCAGCACGCCGAGGACCATGAAGCCCAGGAGCGCGGCGGAAATGAACCGCCCGCTTGAGCGCCCCGTCTCCTCTTCGGCCATCGAGGGGTGGGTGGGCCGTTGCCGGACGCCACCGGTGAACGGCAGCACCGCGAGGCAGAGAACGCTCAGCGTGATGAACAGGGCCCGGTAACTGTCGGCGCTCAGCAGGCCGACCAGCATCGGGGCCAGCACGGAGCCGACCCCGTAGTTGGCGTGCAACACGTTGAGCATGGTGACGCCGCGGTCGCCGAACCCGATCGCGAACATCAGGCTGAGCCCGTAGTCGACACCGCCGAAGCCGATGCCGGTGAGGAACGCCCCGATCAGCGCCACTGGCCACCACAGTGACGTACCGAACGTCATCGTCCCCAGCGCCGCGATGAGAAACGCGATACGCAGCAGCGTGCGGTTGCCCACCTTTTCGTGGATGCGCTGGAAGACGAGTACGCCACCAAGAGCACCGAGGAAGTGTGCGCTCAGCGACAGCGCCGCGGTGGCCGTGGAAACACCGAAGCGTTCCTGGATCGCAGGCATGGCAGGTCCGTACAGAGCCTGCGTCATGCCGATGAAGAGAATTCCGGCGCAGGATGCGACCACGGCGGGGCTACTGAACAGCCGGTGCGCCATCGAGCCCTGAGCTGCTGCGGTCATGGTGCACCCGTCTCACTTGCGCGACGCGGCCCGGCTGAACTCGATGTCCAACCCGGAAAGCGACGTGAACAGGGCTTCATCGTCGAGGAGTTCCGTGGAGCCCTGCCCGACCCGCGAGAAGCCGAAGCGCTCGGACAGTTCGTCACCGGAACGCACCGGATTCTCCGTCGCGAAGGTCATCCGGGAGTTGCCGATGTCGAGGCGCTCGGCGAGCCCGCGGCGATCGGCCACCACATGCTCGAACAATTCGATGTTGGTGTGCTCACCGATGCGCACCATGGCCATCTTCATCCGGACCGAGACAGCCTCTTCGAACTGCCGGAGCATAAAGCTCTCGTCCGCCTCCGTGACGGACCCGAGGATGCGCTTTCCGCCGAGAGAGCCCTCCAGCAGCTCGACGGCGCTTTCCAGATCGCGAACGCTGTAGCCGACGTGGTCGAGACCCATCATCGTCGGGACGGGCGACCTGTGCTGCGAAAGCTGGTCATGGAACAGCAGCTGTGCCTCGGCGGACGGCGTCTCGGGCCACTCCTGAAGCTCGCAGAACGCCCCCCAGGGCAGGCGGAAGTAGACCCACTTGTGATGACGCAGCGGGCCGTCGGGGATCTCCGTTATCTCACCCAGCACCCTGATTCCCGAGCAGTGCTTGATGAACTGCGTGGCCTTCTCGATGTCGCCGACACGGAAGCAGAAGTGCGCTGTACCGATATCGGTGACCGACGCGGTGAACGGGGACCCCGAGGTCTTCTCGTACTCGAACAGCCGCAGGCGAGTGTGCGGATCGAGGCTCAGCACGGCTTGCCTTGCCGCCGCTCCGTGATCATTCACGGTGCCGCGGTCCAGCTCCTCCGCGCCGAACACACTGTGAAACAGGGAGACCGCGGGGGCCAGGTCCGGGACCACCATGGAAAAGCTGTCCAGATTGTTCTTCACTACTATCCCTTCGCTCAGGATGTGCCGCTCAGGCAGCGGCTACGGCAGGGCCGCGGACGTGACGGCGGCGTTGAACTTCTCGGCGGCACGCGCGATGTCCTCGTCCGTGCTCCGGACGGCCACACCGAACCCGGATCCCAGATGTGCGTCCGAGACGCCTACGGAGATGGCGACGGACCGGGACAGCAGGTCGTCGGTGCGCGGCAGATCACCGCGCGCGTAGCGGATCGACGAGTTGCCGCTCAGCTGCGGCATGTTGCCGTAGTAGTGGCGGCCGGAGTCGATGAGCGGCTTGGTCTGCAGCGCCTCGGCCACGCGACGGGCCCGGTCCTCGCTGTCGAACGTGTAGACCAGCACATTGGCGCAGTCGCCATCGGCGTCGTTGAGCTTGCGCTGCCGCATTCCCTCGTGCGAGCCGATGAGTTCACTCAGCCTGTCCCTGATCCGGCGGGTCAGCGTGAGCACATGGTCGACTCGCTCCAACTGGGCGCAGGCGACGGCCGCGCTGAGTTCCGGCATGCGGAGATTGAGGCCGAACGAGGCTTCGCCCTTGCCCACGCCGTTGTTGTCGCGGAGGGGAGGCCAGCCCTGGTCCTGGTAGGCGAACCCACGGGCGTAGGACGTGTAGTCGTGGAAGACCGCCACACCGCCTTCGCCGCTGGTAATGACCTTGAAGGGATTGAAGGAATACGCGCCGGCATCGCCGATCGTGCCAAGGCGGGCGCCCTGGAAACTCCCGCCGCATGCCTGCGCGGCGTCTTCGATCAGCCATATGCCGTGGCGCTCGGCAATGTCGCGCAGCTTCCGCATGTCGCATGGCGCGCCCAGCATGTGAACGGCCATGATGGCGCGGGTCTTCGGCGTGATCCTGCGTTCGACATCGTCCGGATCGAGCGTCAGCGTCTCGTCCACTTCCGCCAGAACCGGAGTGGCACCGAAATGGCCGATGGAACCAATGGACGCGACATAGGTGTATCCGGGAACGATTACTTCGTCTCCGGCGCCGATACCCAGGCCCGCGAGGGCTGCGGCCAGGGCCGAAGTGCCGCTGTTGACCGCGACACAGGGGCCGCTGCGGAAAAGGCTCTCCATGTCACGTTCAAGGCGACGGACGAAAGAGTGCTTCTCCGGATCGTCGGAAAGGTAACGAGTGAGGCTCCAATTCTTGAGCACCTGCTCAATATTGTGCCGCTCTTCGTCTCCAAGAAACTCAAAACCAGGGCCCGGCAAGGCGACTTCCTCCTGTGTGTGGGCAGTCGAGATTGGGGGGATTCAGTGCTGCGCGGCGATTTCGGGGAGATCCTCGCCGGCGGAATTCGCAAGTGCCTTGAGCAGGGCGGTGGCCTGGCTCAGCTCGTCCTTGGTCACCTCTTGCGTGAAGGTGCAGACGCCGATCTGCCGCATGATCGGCAGGTTGAGGTTGCCGTCGCGGTGCAGCCGTGCCTCCTGCATCGCCTGCTCCAGCATGCCGAGGTCGTAGAAGAGCGGGTGGTCGAGGGGAAGGCCGACGTTGTGCATGGTGCGGGCGATCCGCTGGACGTCGGTGCCGCTCAGCCAGCCCCGGAGGTGCGAGAGCAGTGCGGTGAACAGGCAGTCGATCGCCACTGCCTCGCCGTGCAGCAGCTCGGGGACAACCGCCATCTCGATCGGCGGGCTGAACGTGTGGCCGTAGTCGACGATCCGGCGCAGGTCCTTCTCCCAGAGGTTGACGCGCAGTTCGGACTGCATGCCGTCGATCGCGCGCGTGATCACTTCCGCTGCCGGTGCCTCCTGGAACCCGGACGACACCAGGGCCGGACCGTGCTCCTCCAGCAGGGAGAACAACCGGCTGTCCTTGATGAGAGCCATCTTGAGGATTTCGCCGCACCCATTGACGATGTGCCGTTCGGGCAGCGAGACGAGCAGGCCGGTGTCGACGATGGTCTGCGTCGCCGGGTGGAAGGTGCCGAGGCGGTTCCGGTTGCCCAGGTGGTTGACCGCGGTCTTGGCGGACACACTGCCGTCGATCATCCCGAGGAGCGTGGTCGGAACCCGTACCCACGGAATTCCGCGCCGGTAGATGCTCGCGGAGAATCCGACGACGTCGATCAACACGTTCCCGCCGATGGCGATGGGCGGGTTGCTCTGACGGCGCGCTCCCGAACTCTCCAGGGCATCGACGACGGCAAGGCAGGTGTCCAGGTTCTTGTTGACCTCGCCGGAGTCCACTTCGAGCACGTCGACGTCTACGCCATGGGCGGCGAAGTACGACCTGACCGGCTCCGAGTAGACATCGGAGAGTGCCGCGTCGAGCACCACGAGTTGCTTGCCGGCCGGGCGGTCGCGGTCGACGTTCTTCAACAGGAGCGGATTCTCCGGATTGAAGATGTCGTTGGTGATGTCGACCTGGTACTTCACCTCAAGATCGGCTTCGATGTCCAGAGTGGTCTGGCCTTGGTGAGACATGAACTGGCCCTCCTATGCGACGAACGGGAAGGGGATTCGGGAATCGCGCCACTCAGGTCCGGCCGACAGAAATCTTGCTTCCATCCGGCCACGACAAAGGGTTCAAACCCTCCTGGCGGGCGGCGACTGGGAAAAGCGACAGGCGAAAGCCTGCGTACGTACTGCCGCGCCGGCACACATGGGCAACGTCATCATCCGACGGGATGAGACTGTTTCGGCACTACCCCCGTGGAACATGCAAGCAACGCTATATCCGCCCAGGACTTTAGGGAAATGACTACTCCGCACCGCCTATTCGCTGCGCGCATTAATGCACGCCAGGAATTCATCCAGGTGCTGCATGAATGTCTCGGGTGACGAATCCATGGGCGGAATGCGCGGCCCGAGGCACCCCCGTGAAAAGAGGACAGGGTGCGCGGGGCCCGCTTCTGCGGTTGCCCAGCGCACCCTGTCCGGGGCCCTGTCTGTTGCGGACGGCCTACCGTGCGGGCCTGCCACCCGCGGCGGCGACGAGCACCATGGCCAGCACCCCGACGCCGGTCAGCACCAGCCAGGCCACGTCGAAGCCCGCCCGGCCGGCGAGAAAACCGAAGGTCATGGGGCCGATGGCACCACCGAGCGAGACCCCCATCTGTGTGAACGCGGTTGCTTTGGCCGCCTGTTCGGGGAAGGACGCCCCGGCAACGTAGTGCAGCAGCCCGGCCCAGCCCCAGCCGCCGCCGAAGGCCAGCAGGGCGCCCACCGCCGCCGCCCATGGGCCGCCGAGTCCGAGCAGCAGCGTGCCGACCGCGCCGACCGCGAACAGCTGCCACAGCAGCGTGCGCGGCTCGCGGGCGCGCCGGTCCACGACCACGCCCGCCGCCAGCCTGACGGCGATGTTGACCGCCGAGCCCGCGGCCGCGAGCAGGCTGGCCCACGACAGGGTCAGACCGTCGTGCGCCAGGGACGCGATGAGGAATCCGCCGAGTGAGTTGCCCACCGTCGCACCGCAGAGGCCGGCCAGCGCCAGCGCCACGAGCTGGGTGTTCCAGGGCAGCGGAGCGCTGGCTTTCACGGTGCGTCGAACGGTCGGCCGGGTACGCGCGGTACACAGTGCGACGACCGCGTACAGCAGACAGCCCACCGCCATCACGCCGAAGACGGCCCGCCAGCCGTAGGGCACGGCCAGCGCCGGAACCGCCACGCTGCCCAGCAGCGTGGCGGTGGGCACCGCGGCCTGCTTGAGGCCGAACGCGAACCCTTGGACACGCGCCGCGCAGTCCTTGATGAGCAGGAAGTTGGTGTGCGGCTGGCTGTAGCCGTAGACGAATCCGCCGATCACGCTGCCCGCTACGAGCCCCGGGCCGCCACCGCACGCGCCGAGCGTCAGGGCGACCGCGGTGGCCAGGCTCGCCAGCGCGATGGCGGTCTCCGGTGACACCGGGGCGTCCGTCCTGCGGCTCGTGAACGCGCCGAGCAAGGAGGCCGACCAGTAGGCGGCGATGAGCAGACCGGTGGCGCCCGCGCCGCCGGCCAAGTCCCGCTCCAGCAGTGTGCTGGTGGCGCCGACCAGGAAGAGCGGCATGGAGGTGAGCACGGTCACCAAGGCCACGCTCATGGCCGTGCCCATCCCGGTGCGCGCCGGCGTCGCGGTCGCGTCCGCCGCCGGTTCCCCGATCACGTCCGCCGCCGAAGCCACGGACGCGTCCGCCGATGTCTCCTTCGTACGCACGGTTTCTCCGGCGCTCACGCCGCGGTCACCACCGCGTATGCCGCCCGCCGGCTCGCGTGCCGCAGCGCCGCTTCGAGCGCGGAGCGGGCCGCGGAGTCGGCGTGGCTCAAGGTCACCGAGTTCACTCCGGGCCGCGCACCCGCCGCGGTCACCCAGTGCACCCCCTCGGTGGGGATGCCGAGGACGAAGCGCTGCGGATGCGGCTGCCCCTGAGCGTTGATCAGCCGGTGGTGTGCCGGGTCGACCGAGAGGCCCCCGGTGGTGTAGGCGGAGCCGTCGGGGTTGGCGATGCGGTAGGGATCGGCGGCGCCGGTGCTCAGGAGGTGGCGCACCAACGGGTCGGCGGTGCACCGTACGTCCGAGGCGGGCAGCCGCGCCTCGATGAGGGTGTCCACCGTGACCCGGGAGCCCGGCACCTCCGGGGAGTGAGCGGTACAGCCGGAGCGGGCCGCGTCCGCCTCGACGACCATCCGGGGCCCCACCACCCGCAGCAGGCCGGCGTCCATGAGCGCCACCATCTCCTCGATGCGACGGCGCGGCGGGCCGATGGACGCCAGGGCATTGAGCGGGGTGTACCAGCCGTCGACGTCGTCCCGGTAGGAGTCTCCGGTCACCCCTCCGTGATCGACGATCTGCCGGACCTCGTTGCGCAGGTCCCGCAGCACATCGAGCGCGGCCTTCTTCGGCCCGGACACATTGCCGAGCCGTGCCTCGGCGATGTCCGCCACCAGGTGCTGACGCAGCCACGTCCGGAAGTGGTCCGCGTCGTCGAATGCGACGTCCCGGTACGGGGCGGCGATGTCGTCCCAGTCCCAGCGCGCGCCACCGCCCAGGCCGAAGTCGTCCAGGACGCGCCGCTCGTCGGCCCCGCCGTGCTCCGCCACCAGGAACCGCTCCTGGAACGCCGCGACGTCCTCGGCCCGCCCGTGCCGACTGAGGAGCGTGACGTAGTAGACGTACTCGACCTCCTTGGCGACCAGCGGCCACACCTCGTCCCGGAAGTTCACCCCCGGCCCGTGCTCCGACCGCTTGCGGAACCGCTCGATCACGTCGGGGGTGAGGAGCAGCGGCAGGTACCGCTCGTCCGGCCCCTTCTCGTTGTCGCCGCGTGCCAGGTACGGGATGCCCCGCCGGGACCCGGCGTACATCATCGGTTCCCGGCCGGACGGCAGGTACGTCATGCGGCCGCCGTGCGTACGGAACTCTCCGCCGCGTTCGGTCGTGAACAGCGCCAGATAGTCGAAGAAGTTGAGACCGAGGCCGCGGAAGAGCACACGTCGCCTAGGGCCGATGCGGGAGAGGTCGGCTTCGGCCGGGCTGGTGGGCGGCATGTGGTGGACGCTCTCGGCGATGCCGTGCGCGTCCGGGGCGGCGGCCGCCTCGACGTGTCCCTGGGTGAGGACGACCGCGTCAAGCGTGAGTACCGTGCCGTCGTCGAGAGTGAGCTGCTGGGCACCGTCGACCTCGTGCAGTGCCGTGGCGGTGCCGCGGTGCTCGCGCACGGTCACATGGGCGGGGGCACGCTCCACCACGTGGCGATATACCCACGCGAGGTAGTGCCCGTACAAGCCGCGTGAGGCATAGGAGTCCGGGCCGAGGGCCGCGGCCTCGCGCAGGACGTCCGGCGGGTGGCTGTCCGCGGTCTCACCGTCCGCCACCGCGCGGGCCCACTCAAGCAGGCTCGGTCCGGGGAAAACCGGCCCTTCGCACTCGACGCTTTCGTCTGTGAAGAGTGTCACTTGGGAGGCGACCGTGTTCATCAGGAGGGAATGCGGCTGGTCCGTTCGCCACACCTTTCCCGGGCCCGGCGGATAGGGGTCCACAACATGGATGACGAGGCGCTCGACCGACCCGGAAGGTATAGAACTTGCAAATATACGGTCAAGGATTGATGTACCTCTCGGCCCCATGCCGACTATCCCGATACGTGCACGCTTGGCGCGCATACTCCCCCCTATCGTCCAGATGCTAGGTTTCTTGACGGGTGGCGGTAGCCCTCTGCCGCGCTGGTCGTTGGGCTCCACACTCGACCCGGCATGTGCATATACGCTTCAAGGCGGGGGGGCGGCGTATAAGGCACAGCAAGGAGCATCGCATTTGTCGCCCGCAATGAGGCGGGTTGGAATACGCCACTCCGCTTCGGCAGCGTCGCCGAAAGATATTCACCCTTCCTTTGGGTGAATTGGCTACCACCGTACAGCGCGCAGGGGGGATTCAATAATGCGCTCCGAGGTGCATTCATACACCCAGGACATCGGCGTCGAGATGTCGCAGTTCAGGTGTTTTCTGGCGGTTGTCGAAGAGGGTAGTTTCACTGACGCGGCGCAGCGTCTCCAACTCACCCAATCCACTGTCTCCCGTAGCGTGCAACGTCTGGAGGCCGCGCTCAACGCACGGCTCCTGGAACGCTCGACGCGCCGTCTGAGCCTCACCCCGGAAGGCACACGCTTCCACGCGGATTTGCTGGAAATGTTCGGCCACCTGAACCGGGCAATCACCACACTCCGCTCGGTGTCGGTTCTACGGGTCGGCTTCTGCTGGCTTCTGCCCGAGGAATTCTCCCGCTTCACCGCAGCATTCGCGAAGGACGCCGGAGTGGAGTTCGAGTTCGTACGCCGTGACACCACCACGGCCGGACTGACGAGCGGGCACGCAGACGTCGCCATTCTTCGCGGTGTCTCTCCTGGACTGCCCATCACCACTATCCCGTTGTGGGAGGAGCAGCGGGTGGCGGCCGTCGCGCGAAGTTCGGCGCTGGCGTCGCGCGACTTCGTGGAGTGGGGTGAACTCGCGGACTGGCCACTGGTCCAGAACACGGTGAGCGGAACGACCACCCCGGAACTCTGGCCCGCCGATCATCGCCCCGAGGTCGCCGCCTCATGCAGCAACTACGACGAGTGGCTGGAGGCTGTGGCCGCGGACCAAGGCATCGGCAGCGTGCCCGAGATCGCCGCCCAGCGCGCGAGCCACCCCTCCGTCGTGTTCCTGCCGCTGCGGAACGCCCCAAGGGTCCAGGTGTCACTGGCCCTGCCGGAACAGGGGGCGCACCCGCTGGCCGAACATCTCGCCGCCTCCGCCAGGAGAGAGTTCCACTGACCGTACGGCTCCGGGAGGCCGCCGCGGGAACGAGCGGGTTGGCACGGCGGTCCCGGTCCCGGATGCCGTCCGGGACCGGGACCGCCCGCCGCTGGCGCGCGGCTTGGCAGGCCGGCCGGGGGATCGCCGGCCTACCGGCGCGACGCCAGCGTCAGAGGGCGAGCGACGTGAGATCGACCGCCGCGGCCATGGCACGGGCCCCGTCGTCGTTGAGGTGCATGCCGTCCCCGCTGTCGAGGTCGGGGTGGATGTAGTCCGGCCTGTCGGGGTCTGCCACCTCGCGCGCGACGTCGAAGACCGCGTCGAAGACACCGCTCGTACGGATCCACTCGTTCACGCGTCGCCGGTTGGCGAGGCTCTCAGGGGTGCTGTGCCCCGGGTAGATCGCGCCGCCGAGCGGACCGACGGTGGCGGCGAGGATCGCCAGGCCCGCATCGTGCGCACGGCGGGCCAGCTCGGTGAACCCGGCGATCAGGTCCTCGGCCGTGGCGGGCGGCAACCCGGCCATGCCGGGCAGGCCCAGGTCGTTGATGCCGAAGTTCACCAGCACGTGGGTCACGCCCGGCACCGCCAACACGTCCCGCTCGAAGCGCGCCAGGGCGTGCTCGCCGATCTCGTCGGTCAGCAGCCGGTTTCCGGCGATCCCCTGGTTGACGACCCAGCCGCGGGTCAGCCGCTGGTTGAGCATGTCGACGGAGCGGCGGTTGGCACCGAGCGTCGTACCGAGACCCTCGAACCATGAGTCTCCGAACGCGACGGCGACCGCGGTGTCCTCGGGCGCGAGCACGTCGATCCCGGTCACGTAGAAGCGTGCCTCGACCTGCTCGGCCCCGGGCAGCCCTGCCGCACCGACCTGGTTTCCGTCCGCCACGTAGGTCGTCTCGACGGGCTGATGCGAGAAGGTCGCCAGACCGGTCTCGGCCGGCAGGTGGAGGCTGAGCACCAGGTCGGTGCCGGCCTCAACGCTCATGTCGACCGGGTCGCTGACCACCTCACCACCGGCGGGGATCGTCACCTGCTCGGCGCCGTCGAACCGCAGCCCGGAATCGGTCTCGGTGATGATCTCGTCGGCGGTCTTGCGCTCGGCGACCCGCGCGGCCGATACGGTCAGCGGGGCGCGACCGTACCGGTTGGTCAGGCGCACCCGTATCCGCTCCCCGCCGCCCGCCAGGCGCAGCACCTGACGCACCGTCTGGTCGCTGAAGCCGCGCGGCTGGCTGATCTGGATCTCCTCGTACGGGCTGATCACCGCGCTACGGAATCCTGCCACCCAACGCTTGGTCATGACGCACCTTTCTTGCTCATCCTGCTCATCTTGCTTGTTGCTGAGATCGGGGCCTCTGCCGGCACATGGGCGCCGGAAAGGCCGTCGGTGAGAGGGGGAAGATCGTGCCCCGGGCGCCCGCGCCGCGACCGCACGGCGAGGGCGATGCTGATGGCCAGGGTGAGTACGGAGAGCACGGACAGCATGACCGGCAGGGCGCCGACGCCGTAGCTCTGGATGCCCGCACCCAGTACGGGCGGGAAGGCGACCGCGCCGAGCATCGCCGCGGCGATGACATAGGCCATGGCGTTGCCGGCGGCCGAGGTCGTCTGGTTGAGCCAGGTCAGGCCGTTGGGGAAGATGGGCCCGATGCACAGCCCCGCAGCGACGTACGCCCACGGTGTGAGGGCGGTGACCGGCACCAACAGAACGCTGACCGTCATCAGGGCACAGGCGGTGGTGACGATGGTGGCGGCCGACCAGCGCCGGGCGAGCGGGGCGACCAGGAAACGGCCGATGGTCATGGCCAGCCAGTACAGCGACGTGGCGGCGGTCGCGGCGGTCGTGCCGTGGCCGAGCTCCTGCAGGTGCGTGGGCTCCCAGTTGCCGATGCCGCTCTGCACCGCGAAGTGCAGCATGTAGACGGCGACGAAACCGCCGAGCACGACGGCGAGACGGCGCTCGGGGGCGCGCCCGGAGTTCGCGGCGGGTTCGCCGGCGATCTGGGCCGGGGTGGGGCGTGGGTGTACGCCGCGGATGCAGACCAGCGGAATCAGGGTCAGCAACCCGACGACGACGAACGCGGCACCGTAGTGATCGGGGCCTACGACGGCGATCACGGCGGGTGCGAGGACGGTGCCAAGGCCGAAGCAGCCGTGTGCGACGTTGAGCAGTACCGGTCCGCGTGCGCCGAGCCCGATGAGGAACAGGCGGCTGATGGCGAAGTCGACGCCGCCCAGGCCGAGCCCGGTGATGACCGCCGCGGTCAGCATCATCGGCCACGAACCCGACAGGCCGAAGGTGAGGGTGCCGAGCAGCATCGTCAGATACGACCAGACGAGCACCGCTCGGTTGCCGATACGGGGGTGGATGGCGTGGAAGCCGAGAACGCCGAGGACCGCGCCGAGCGACTGGGACGCCAAGGCCAGCCCGGCCGTCGATTCCGATAAGCCGAAGCGCTCACGGAGCGCGGGGACCACCGGCCCGTGCAGGGCCAGCAGCGCGCCAATGATCACCATCCCCAGGCAGGACGCGGCCACGGCACCGCGCGTGAACAGCACGGTCTGCCGGCTCGGGAGTGTGTCGTGGGTGGCCTGATCCGTCACTGCGCGCCCTCCTGCCCGGTCCGGCGCGTGCCCCGCTGCCGCATCGCGGTCAGGAAGTTGGTGAGGTGGTCGGCTGCCGCGTCCCTCGCGGCCTGCCCGTCACGGTCACCGATGGCCTCCAGGATGCGGGCGTGACCTGGGTCGCCATAGTGCTCCTCGGGACGGTGCAGCCCGCCGAGCCGGACCGACTCCCGGACGGAGCCGAGCATGCTGCCGTACAGACGGGACAGCACGGGGTTGTCCGCCGCCTCGACCACGGCCAGATGGAAATCCACCGCTGCCCGGCTGAACTCGCTGCCCCTGCGTTCCCGGTGGGCGGCCATCTGACGCTCGTGCACAGCCGCGATACGGTCCAGGTCGGCCTGGCTACGGCGTTCGGCCGCGAGGCCGGCCGCCTCCACCTCCAGGCCGCGGCGGGTCTCCAGCACATACGGCAGGTCGGCGTCGGCCAGATAACGGGTCAGCACGGCATCGACCTCGTGGGCGCCACGCACGAACGTCCCCCTGCCCTGCGCGGTCTCCAGCAAGCCCACGTACACCAGCGCCTGCACCGCCTGCCGCAGAGTGCTGCGGCTGACCTCCAGGTGCTCCACGAGCTCGTCCTCGATGGGGATCTTGCTGCCCACCGGCCAGGCGCCGGTGACGATCTGCGTCTTCAAGCGCTCGATGGTCGCTTCGACCAGCGCTGAACGTGGCACGGCCCGCATCACTCACCTCCGGAGAAAGAACATATCATCATCCCTTAGTGAGGGTAACCTAACATCGACTGCATTGACTTCGATGGTTGTTGGTCTGTCCGGCTGCGTGGCGGTGCCGCGGAACTGCGGCGATGTGAGCGGCATGTGATCGCTGACCGTGTCGGACAGCCGGGTACCGGCCTGCACGCCCTCCGCACGCCGCGTCGTTCGGCGCCGGTCCCTCCCCTCGTGGGGACCGGTGCCGAACGGTGGGGGCGGCGCAGTCCGGACGGGACCGGCTCCACGGATCTCTCAAGCTCATGCGACGAGACCGTCGCCACCGTCTCGCAACTCCGGCGGAAGCCGGCCGAGAACATGCGGCGTCAAGAGTTGACTCTCCGAGCGCTGAGCTGGTGGCCTGTCCGACCGACGCGCGGTTGATGCTCGACTGCGACGTGATCCTGCCAGCTGCGGCTCCAGCCGGGGAGGTTCCGGCTTCGTCCGGACTCCTTAACCGCAGGTCAGCCATATAAGGTGGGTTTTCCGGTCCGGATGTCCAGGCGCGGGGGAAGTTAGGGGTAGACCTTGAGTTCCGACTCAGGGACACGCACAGCCTTCGCCGAACGTCTCGCGCTGCTGTACAAGGAGGCCGGCAACCCTCCCCTCAAGCGCGTGGCCGAGGCCGTCGTCCGGCTTCAGCGGGTCGACGAGCGAGGGCGGCCCGTGCGGGTCTCCGCTCAGCGGATCAGCGACTGGCGACGGGCCAGGAACGTGCCTGCCCAGTTTGCCGCGCTCGCAGCGGTGCTGCAGATCCTGATCCCCGAAGCACGGCGCTTGCGGCCCGCGCCGGTGTCCACGGGCCTGTACGACATGGCCCAGTGGCAGCGCCTGTGGGAGCGCGCGGTGGCCGACCCTGCGGGCGAGCGCCCCACATCCGGGGAAGAGGGGGAACGCCCCTCGGTCGACGCCACGACCGTCCCCGGTGGTGTGTGCCCGTACCGGGGGCTTGCTTCGTACCGCCGGCAAGACGCCCGGTGGTTCTTCGGCCGAGAGCGGAGCACGGATGCCCTTGTTGCTCAGCTCCGCTCCGTGGAGAAGACCGGTGGCTTGTTCATGCTCGTGGGCGCCTCGGGGGCGGGGAAATCCTCCCTGCTGAACGCCGGGCTGGTGCCCGCACTGCAGAACGGCGCACCGGGCGACGAGGACAGCCAGGCGAGGGAGGTGCTGCAGCTCGTGCCGGGAAGCGATCCTCTCGCGGAGCTGACCCGCCGGATCCCGGAGCTCGCACACGTCGTCGACGCCACGGAGGAACCGACGGCGAAAGAGCCCGGATCTCCGCAGTTCGCGCACGCGGTGCGGGAGGCCGTCACGGCATGGGCGGGGCGCGTGGCATCCTCCGCCGCCCGTCCGGTCGTCATCGTGGATCAGTTCGAGGAGGCGTTCACCCTCTGCGCCGACGAGGCGAGCAGGCGCACCTTCGTCCAACTCCTCCACGCTGCGTGCTCGCCCTCCGGCCCGGGTGACCAAGCCCCCGTGCTCGTGGTCCTCGGCATACGCGCCGACTTCTACGATCTGTGCCTCGGGTATCCCGAACTGGCCGACGCGCTGCAGCACCGGCACATGGTGCTCGGGCCGCTGACCACCGCGGAGCTGCGCGAAGCGGTGAGCGGCCCGGCCAAGGCCGTGGGTCTGGAACTCGAACCGGGGCTGGCGGAGCTGATCGTCCGGGAGGTGAGCACTGACGGCCCCCGCGGGGCGCACGACGCGGGGGTGCTGCCGCTCCTGTCCCACGCCCTGCTCGCCACCTGGCAGCGACGCAAGACGGGAAGGCTGACGCTGGCCGGCTACCGCGCTGCGGGCGGAATCCAGGGAGCGGTGGCGGCGACCGCCGAGCAGGCCTGGTCCGGCCTCGACCCGACAGCACGCACGGCCGCGAGACTGCTCCTCCTCAGGCTGGTGCGACTGGGCGAAGACACCCAGGCCACCCGTCGGCGGGGGACGCGGCGCCAACTGGCGGAGGAGTCAACGGACCCCAACAAGACGGAGGAGTCGCTCGAAGCACTGGTCCGCGCCCGATTGGTGACTCTCGACGCGGAGACCGTGGAGATCACGCATGAAGCGCTGCTTCACGCCTGGCCACGTCTGCGCGACTGGATCGACGAGAACAGAAGCGACCACCTGCTGCGCCAGCGACTGGAGGAGGACGGCAGGGCCTGGGAGGACTCGCACCGCGATACCTCACTGCTCTACCGGGGCTCCCGTCTGGAGCAGGCCCGCAGCTGGGCGGATTCCGCCGGTGACACCGTTCTGACCCGGGGCGCGGTGGAATTCCTGGCCGCTTCGGTCAGGCTGCGCAGGCGCACCGTCTGGATCAGCCGTGGTGCGGTGTCGGCGCTGGTCGTCCTGGCGATCCTGGCCGTCGGTTCGGCGGTGGTCGGGTGGCAGCAGCGGGACGATGCCGTGTTCGAGCAGGTGGTCGCCGAAGCCGATCGCGTCCAGTACACGGATCCGTCGCTGTCCGCCCAACTCGACCTGGTGGCACACCGTTTGCGGCCGCACGACGAGGGCACCAACAACCGGTTGATCTCGATCGTGAACGCCCCGCTGGCCACGCCGCTTCTCGGCCACACGGGCGCCGTCTACCTCACCTCGTTCAGTCCGAGCGGGCGGATCCTGGCCACCGCCAGCTACGACCGGACCGTCCGGCTGTGGGACGTGGCAGACCCGACTCACCCCACACAGCTGAGCAAGCCCCTCACCGGCCACACAAGTTGGGTGAGCAGCGCGGTCTTCAGCCCGGACGGCCGCACCCTCGCCAGCGCCGGGGACGACGGCACGATTCGGCTGTGGGACGTGCGGGACGCCCGCCACCCGCGGCCGCTCGGTGCGCCCTTGGCCGGCCATGGCGGCACGATCTCCCTGCTCGCCTTCAGCCCCGACGGACGCACGCTCGCCTCGGCCAATGCAGATCACACCGTTCGTCTGTGGGACGTGGACGACCCGGGCCGGCCGAAGTCGCTCGGTAGTCTGACCGGCCACACCGCCGCCGTGCGCTCGTTGGCGTTCAGTCCCGACGGACGGACGCTGGCGGCCGGTGGCGATGACGACACGACCAGGCTCTGGGGCATGGCCGATCCTCGTCATCCGACGCCGATCGACACCGTGCTGACCGGCCACACGGGCACGGTGCACTCCGTGGCCTTCAGCCCCGATGGCCGCACTCTCGCCAGCGGCAGCGCGGACGACACCATCCGGCTGTGGAACGTGGCCGCCCCACGTCACGCGAAGCCGCTCGGCGCGCCGCTCACCGGCCATACCGGTCCGGTGTGGTCGGTCGCCTTCAGCGCCGACGGAACCCGGCTCGCCGCCGGCAGTGCGGACAGCACGGCGAGCCTGTGGAACGTCAGCAATCCGGCATCCCCGTCGCAGGTCGGCGAACCCCTCGCGGGCAGCAGCGGCGAGATGTACGCCGTGGGCTTCAGCCCCGATGGGCGAACCCTCGCCACCGGGGCCGGCGACAACAAGGTCCGTCTGTGGTCGATTCCGACGTCGGACATGATCGGCCGAATCGGAGCGTTCCGCCCGGATGGGCGGGTGCTCGCCACAGCCTCGCGCGACGAAAGGGTTCGGCTGTGGAACGTGAAGACTCCCGACCGACCCGTATTGCTGGGCAAACCGTTCATGCCCGGCGAGGGTGACGTGCGTTCGCTGGCGTACTCCCCCGATGGCCGCACACTCGCGGTGCTGACGGGAAGCCGCGCCGTGCAACTGTGGAACGTCACCGAGCCGTCTCGGCCCGTCCCCTACGGGCCACCCGTGGCGCTGCGCACACGATTCGCGGGCCCCGGCGCGCTGGCGTTCAGCCCGGACGGGCACACGCTGGCAACCGCCCGTGACGACCGCACCATCCAGTTGTGGAACGTCAGCGACCCGACCCACCTTCGTCCGCTTGGTGCGCCGCTCACCGGCCACACGGGCTACGTCAACGCCCTCGTCTTCAGCCCGGACGGCCGCACTCTGGCCAGCGGCAGCGCGGACGGCACCATCCGGCTCTGGAACGCGGCCGACCCGCGTCGTGCCGCCCGGCTCGGCGCGCCCCTCAAGGGGCACCTGGGCCCCGTCAACACGCTCGCCTACAAGCCGGACGGCCACACATTGGCCACCGGCAGCGACGACAGTACGGTCCGGCTCTGGAACGTCACCGACCCTCGCAAGGCAACCCGCCTCGCCACCCTCACAGGCCACACCCGAGCGATCGTGTCGCTGACGTTCAGCCGGGACGGCCGCACCCTGGCGAGCACCGGCAACGACGACATGGTCAGGGCCTGGAACGTCACCCTCCCGTCCAGGGCCACTCCGATCGGTCAGTCGATGAGCCCCAACGCCAAGACAGGCAGTTTCCTGTCGTTCAGTCCCAACAGCCGGATGCTCGGGGTGTCGAGCGGCGCCGACACCCTCCGACTGTGGAACCTGGACGCAGGCGAAGCCGTTCGTCGTATCTGCTCGACGACTCGGGGCGTACTCACACCAAAAATCTGGCAGGAGTATCTGCCCCGTCTGTCGTACGAGCCTCCCTGCGGCCGGTAGCGGACCCGGGCCGAATTACCGCCAACAGCTGTATTCCCGAGGCACGTTACGTGACAGCCGTCACAACTCTGCACGACAAAGGAGCAGTCGACTCCCACCGCCCCAACAGCCTTGTTAGGCTGGGCCATAGCCCGATCGCTGGTGCATCCCCCGTCGCCAGCGATCGGGCGTTTCCGTGTCCTGCGGAGAGCGACAACGGCGTGGGCATGGTCTCCGCCCCAGGTCCGTCATCAGGCCCTCAGATCGCCCGTTCTTGCCATGACCATGACATTCACCCCATTGGCATTCACCTTTCTCCACTCATCAAGACCTCATTAGGAGTCGTAAGCTGAAACTGCCTGGCCTGCGAACGGGCCGGGGGCACCAGACGATGGAGCGGTGAGCGCCTATGGCAGCGGCGTACGAGCGGATCGCGGACAAGCTCCGCCAGTCCATCCGCACAGGTCAGCTGAAGCCCGGCCACCGCTTGCCCTCGGAGACACAGCTCGCCGAGGAGTTCAAGAAGAGCGTCCCCACGGTCCAGAACGCACTCCGGGTTCTGCGCGACGAAGGGCTCATCGAGAAGCGGCACGGTATCGGCACCTTCGTCCGCCGGTCCCGAACGATGGCGCGGCGCACAAATCTCCGACACCAGTGGGAGAAGGGCCGAGCGCGCCAGCCGGAGGAACAGCGGGCGCGGACAGGCGCCACCGAGCACGACACCGGACTTGAAAGCAACGACCTCGTGTTTCACGCGTCATACCGCGAGATCAAGGCGGAGAAGAGCATCGCGCAGGCCTTGGGCATCGACGAAGGCACAGCCCTCCTCGAACGCACCTACAGGACGCGGTGCGCGGCCGAGAGCGCCCCGTTCAGCTTGGTGACCTCCTACCTCGTCCGCGACATGGTCGCGGGGAACCCCGACCTCCTGGACGACACCAACGAGCCCTGGCCGGGCGGCTCTCAGGCCCAGCTCCACACCGTCGGCATCGAACTGGACCGCGTCGAAGAACACGTCACGGCCCGCCCGCCGACCCCGGAAGAGGCGGCGGAGCTGGAGCTGCCGCCCGGCACCTCGGTGCTCCTGCTTCGGAAGATCTCGTACGACATCAATGGCCGCGCCGTGGACGTCACCGACGTCACGCTGCCCGGCGACCGCACAGAACTGCACTTCACCACTCCCCTGGAAAGGTGGTGAGTGCCGTGCGCCGGCGCATCATCATCGTCACTGCCGTACACGCGCCATCGGCCACGTTCCTGCCGGACGCGTACAAGTCGCTCTGTGAGCAGGAACTACCCGACGGGTGGGAGTGGCGCTGGCTCATCCAGGAGGACGGGACGAGCGACGAGGTCGCCCCCTACGTCCCCGATGACGCACGGGTGACCTTCCGTCAGGGACGGGCCGGCGGCCCCGGCGTCGCCCGGACCATCGCCCTCGCGCAGGCGGACGGCGAGTACGTCAAGGTCCTGGACGCCGACGACCAGTTGCTGCCCGGCACGCTGGCCCGCGACCTCGCCGCCCTCGAAGGCGACCGGGCTATCGGTTGGTCGACCTCACGCGTCCTGGATCTGCTGCCCGACGGCTCAACTGCCGGCTTTCCCGGCGACCCTGAGGCGGGGCCGATCGAGCGCGGCGCCGTACTCGAATTCTGGAAGGCGAACGGCTTCCGCGCCCAGGTCCACCCTGCGACGCTCTTCGTCCGCCGTGACCTGCTCCTCGCTCTCGGCGGATGGATGGCCCTTCCGGCTTCGGAGGACACCGGGCTGCTGCTCGCCCTGAACGCCACGAGCCGCGGTTGGTTCTCGCCCGAGGTGGGCCTGCTCTACCGCAAGTGGCCTGGTCAGGCGACCAGCCAGGCATCGCACACCGACACCGCGGAGCGCGCTGCCCGCATGGCGGTCGCCGAGGCCAGGGCGCGCGAGCTCGCGCGGCTGCGGTGGCGCTATCCCTCTACCGATTGACGGCGCCACCGATGGACCGGCGCCACCGATCGGCCGGCGCCTCGTAGACGTTCTGAGGGCCGGAGCAGCACCACGTCAGGGAAGCGTTTCCGCGTCGACTCGGGAAAAGATCAGGTCGCTCTCGTCGACGACCGGCCCCCGCCATCGCACCGGCACCACCGTGGAGCGCCGCAGCGCGGCCGGGTAGCTCCCCGGGGCGTAGTCGTTGGCCAGGCGGTAGGTGTGAAAGCCGTGCTCCCGCATCGTCTCCAGCAGCTCCGTGACCGAGTCCCCCAACCGTTCCATCCGGTCGGGACTCACTTCGACGGTGATCTCCACATCCGGCCGGAGCTTGTCGAGCATCGGAGCCATTCCTCGTACCACGCCGCCCTCCGCGCCCTCTACATCGATCTTGATCACCCGGGCAGAGGTGATCTCCTCCGGGTCCAGCAGATCGGGCAGCGGGTACGCCTCGACATCGAACGTGGACTCGGCCAGACCCTCGTAAGGAACGATGCTCGCAGCTCCCAAGTTGGTCGAGCTGGCGAGGATGAACGTCAAGGTCTTCTGGTCATCGGAGACACCGGCGTTGACCGCACGGACGTTGATGCACCCGTTCATCTCGACGTGCTGCAGAACCCTGCGGTGGCAGGCCGGAGCGGCCTCGATGGCGACGACCCGGCCCTTTCCCCCGACCAACTGCGAGGCGAGCAGGCTGAAGTAACCGATGTTGGCTCCGACGTCGACGAACGTGTCCCCCGGTTGCAGTCGGCGCTGCAGCCAGCGCGTCATGTGGGGCTCCCAGAGGCCGAACGTGTAGAGGAAGCGCTGGATGAGGTCCTGCGTGTCGACAGCGAACCGGGCGCCGAATCTCGCCTCGGTGACCCGTCGGCGAGGGTGCTCTCGCAGGTGGGGATTCAGGTACCGCTCGGCCAGCAGTGCCTTGCCGAACGAGCCCGGGGCGTCACGCACATAACGGCGGGTGAGGGTGACCAGCGCCTCTGGACAAGGATGCGCATCTGATCGCCTGTCCGCGGGGTACAGCGAAACCGTGACGTCTCGGCCGCACCCGTCGGGCATGACCTCCGCGTTCCGGGGCCGCCGTCCGAGCAATGGGTTCGCCCGCCGCTCTGGTCTGTTGAAGCTCAAGATGCCACCCTGCGCGACACCGTTGCTCGGCGCCGGCCGAAGCATTGGCCGATGCATGGTCCGAAGCCCGACAACGGAACCCCTTTCACGCACCACTGTCGCTCTGACAGACAAGGAGTCGGCGATGAGCGAGTCCAACGGAGATGAGCAGCCGGGCACCTCTCAGGCCCTCATCCAGGAAGCGCCAGCGACGAGCACCGAGGAGGCTCTCAGGGAAAGTCACGCTGCACGCGCCCGAAGCGCCTATGACCGCTCCACGGCCGCCTGCCGCTATGCCGGCGTCGGGGAGGACCAGGCCAGGTTGGTACCGATCGGGCCGGCCTCAAGGGCCGCCAACGCCGTCCGCCTGTCGTCTGAGGGCATCGCCGCGTTCGCCGAGAGCGCCCCGGACCCTGCGGCAGACGCCCGCCGCGCAAGGAACGCGGCTGCTGCCGCCGTTCTCGCCGCCCAGGTAGCCCAGTCCCACGGTGCCGGCGAACTCTCCGATGCCGCGTACCACTCGGCCCTCAAGGCATCTCTGGCTGCTGGAGTGGCCGCGGGGAGGGAGGGAATGGGCAGGAGCGAGGCGCTGAACGCCGAGGCGGATGCAGCTGAGGCTGCCGCTGTCGCCGGTGCCAAGACCGCCGGCTGGATGTAGCGGCTCACCGCGACCTGTCCGGCACCGGCGGACCATGCGGTGACGGTGCCGGACGGGAATCGGTGTGCGCCGTGCAGCCGATCAATCCCGGTCGAAGGGCAGATCCAGCATGCGGATGGCATTGCCGCGAAGGATCTTGTAGGTCACGTCCTCGGGAAGGTGCGCCACATGCTCGGCCGCCACCTGCTTCGTGTGCGGCCAGGTCGAGTCGACGTGCGGGTAGTCGGTCTCGAAGGTGGCGTTGTTGACGCCGACGGTCTCGATCGAGTCGATGCCGTGCTTGTCGCGGAAGAAGCAGCAGAAGATCTGCCGGTAGTAGTACGTCGAGGGCGGCTCCGGCACCAGATCCTTCACCCCGCCCCACGCCCGGTGCTCCTCCCACACGTCGTCGGCGCGCTCCAGGGCGTACGGGATCCAGCCCATCTGCCCTTCGCTGTACGCGAGCTTCAGCTGCGGGAACTTCACCAGGACGCCGCTGAACAGGAAGTCCATCATCGAGGCCATCGCGTTGTTGAAGCTCAGCGAGGCCTGGACGGCGGGCGGCGCATCCGGCGACGCCGCCGGCATCTGGGACGACGAGCCGATGTGCATGTTGACGACGGTGCCGGTCTCCTCGCACGCCGCGAAGAACGGGTCCCAGTAGCCGGAGTGGATCGACGGCAGCCCCAGGTACGTGGGGATCTCGCTGAACGTCACCGCGCGCACGCCGCGGGCGGCGTTCCGCTTGATCTCGGCCACGGCCAGGTCGACATCCCACAACGGGATGAGGCACAGCGGGATCAGCCGACCGCCGCTGTCCCCGCACCACTCCTCCACCATCCAGTCGTTGTACGCCCGGACGCACGCGAGCCCGACCTCCTTGTCCTCGGCCTCCGCGAAGGTCTGCCCGCAGAAGCGCGGGAACGTCGGGAAGCAGAGCGACGCCTCCACATGGTTGAGGTCCATGTCCTCCAGCCGGGCCTTGGGGTCCCAGCAGCCGCGCCGCATCTGCTCCCGCGTGATGCCGTCCAGCGTCATCTCGTCGCGGGAGAAACCGACGGCCGCGATGATGCGCTTGTACGGGAAGATCAGGCCCTCGTACTCCCACCAGTCGGTGATCTGGCCGTCCGGGTCGGTGGTGAATCGATACTTGCCGCCGATGTACTGCAGCTCGCCGATGCCGGCCGTGAAGGGCTTCGGGCCCTTGTCGCGATGCTTCTTCGGAAGCCAGGTCTCGAAGAGATGCGCGGGCTCGATCACGTGATCATCCACGCTGATGACCTTGGGAAGTTCCTTCGTGCCGCGCTCGTTGCTGATCACGCTGTACCCCCACGCCTGCCGGTTCATCGGGATTGAATCTGACGTCGAATCTGACGCTCCATCAGTTTCAGGCTATGGAACCCACCCCGCGACGGCAAGGAGGAGTTGAGAACTCCGGCTCTTGCGGGATCGACGGATCTCCGCTGAACTGACGCAGCGCCAGTTCAGTCCGGTTGAGGGGGCAAGATGCAAACGATCTGGCTCAGTGGGGCCGAGTGGTTCGCCGTTCTCCGCATCGGCCTCGGCCTGTGGTGGCTGGAGAGCTGGCGCCACAAGGACAAGAAGAGCTGGTTCGCCGGCGGCGGCATCACCTGGGCGGCGGGCATCGCGGCCGAGCATCGCTGGCCCACCGTCCGGACGGGCTTCGACCGGATCGTGAAGCCGCATCCCCGGCTGATGGCGCACCTCGTCGCCTGGGCGGAGCTGGCTCTCGGCCTCGGCCTGATCGCGGGCTTCCTCACCCCCGTGGCCCTGGTCGCCGGGACGGTGCTCAACCTGATCTACCTCGTGCTGATGATCCACGACTGGGCGGAGCAGGGACAGAACTTGATGATGGCGCTGATCTCAGTCACAGCGCTGCTCGCCTTCAGCTGGCAAAGCTGGTCGCTCGACAGCGCTTGGGGACTCTTTCTCCAGTGAGGCGATCTGCGGGGCCCTGAGCGGGACGGGGACGTCGCGCGGTATCGGCGAGGCGAGGAGGTGCAGCGCTACGCCGACTCCCACGTCTCCTGCTTCAACGCCATACGGGCGGCCGGCGCCCGGCCGGGGATGCTTGCCCAGTACGGGTGCGTGGTGATCTGCACGGACAGCCGCTGCAGCGTGCGCCGCAGGATCGTGGTCTGGGCAGGCTGGTCGGTCGCGGCGAGCCGCCGGTACACGGCGTACCAGTCGCGCTGTGCCTGCAGGAGGTCTTCGGGGAAGGCGTAGGGCGTCACCCTCGAATTGCATCACATGTTCGAATTATGGCGCAGCGCATACACGGTGGTGCCGGACAGCTGTGACTGAGTGCGGCCCCAGCGCCTGGCCCGGCCGGGGGCCGGCACCGCCAGTGCCGCCCTCGACCGTCCCCTGTCATCGACGTATCGCTCCCGGGGGCGCGTCTCGCTCTAGCGGGGTCCGGTTCCGGTCCGGCTCAGTGGTGCCGGTGAGGTCGACTGGTCGTCGAGGCGGAAGTGCCGATCGCCGCGGGGTGTCCGGCCAACGGCGCTGATGACGGCCGCTGCGCAGGCGTAGCCGAAGAGGCAGCCGAGGGTGTTGGACAGCAGATCGTTGATGTCCGAGGTGCGTCCGGAACGGACGAGGTACTGCGTCATCTCGATGGCGAAGGAGCCGAGGAAGCCGAGAAGCCCCGCCGTGAACCAGCGGCAGCCGAGCGTGGCGAAAAGGATTCCGCCGGGAAGGAACAGGGCCATGTTCAAAAGGAAATCGACGATGTCGGCCGAGTTGCCGATGTCCAGCAGGGCGAAATTGACGGCCTGGCCGCCGCCCGAGCGCGTGCCGAAGGTGAGACAGACGACGCCGGCGGCCCAGAGCCAGACCAGGCCCAGAAGCACCCGCTCCGAAGTGCGGCGGGCCCGGGTGGCCGCGAAGGTGATGAGGCCGCCCGCGACGCCGAAAGTCAGGGCAACAGCAGGGAAAGATATGTGGAAAGGCGTATCGAAGGGCATATAGCACCGTAGCCGAGTGGCGCCTGCCCGCCCGGTCTCGGACCCACGTGTGCGGTCAGGTGGGTCAGGTTGGCGCTCGATGCCCACGCCGCGTGCCGGTTGCACGAGTCCAGGGATACCGGGCCGGCGACAGTACCCCGATCGCACGCCCCGCACCCGGGTGCTCCGTGTGGCGCGGCGCCGTGGTCGTGCCTCGCAGGGAATCATGGGGGTTGTTTCCAAAGTGGCAGCCGCATTCTCCCAAGTTCTCTTTCATGGCTGCCTTTTCTTGAATTTCATCGGCTTTCATGGCTCGGCTCCAGTGTCAGGTCAGCAGGAAAGGAGTTGTGATGACCGTTATCGTTACCGATACCGTTACCGATGCCGATACCGTTACCGATATCGTTCCCGGTTCCGATATCGTTCCCGGTTCCGTCCGTGTCGGCGCCCCCTCGGTGCGGTTGCCGATGGGCACCGATCACCGGCAGCCGAGGCCCGCCCAGCCCGCTCACCGGCTCGCGGGGTTGGCGGGCCGGTGCCAGTTCCCCGCCCCGTTCCGGTTGGTGCCTCCCACGGGTGTTGGCCCCCTCAGATAGGAAGATAACACCTCAGG